>JANPMU010000221.1:0-15750 GCA_031427095.1 Sphingomonas sp. | reverse complement strand
CGGTCAAGCAGCATCTGCAAACTGGCGAGCGCAATCCCCAGCAACGCAAAGCCGAACAGGTCGAATTTTCGCGGATTGAGCGCCCTCTTGGGCAAATAGCGCCACAGCATCAGCATCGCCAACGCGCCGATCGGCAGATTGACGAGGAACACCCAGCGCCAGTCGAAGGTGTCGGTCAGCCACCCGCCAAGAACCGGCCCGAGGATCGGTCCGGTCATGATCCCGCCGCCAAACAAGGCCATCGCCTGGCCATGGCGTTCGCGCGGGTTGATATCGAACAAGGTCGCTTGCGCCAACGGCACCAGGAACGCCCCGCTGATCCCCTGGAGAATCCGGAAAGCGACCATTTCGGGCAGGCTGGTGGCAATCGCGCAGAGCAAGGAGGCGATGGTGAATCCGAACACCGCGAGCAGGATCAGCCTTTTCCTCCCGATCCGGTCGGCCAGCCATCCGCTGATCGGGATGGTGATGGCGGCGGCGACGATATAGCTCGTCAGCACCCAGTTGACGCTTTCCGGGGTCGCACCGAGGCTCGCCTGAATATGCGGCAGCGCGACATTGGCGATCGTCTGGTCGAGCACCTGCATGAACACCGCAAGCATCATCGCGATCGTCACCAGAAGCCGCGTGCTCGGGTCGAGCTTCTGCTCGATCATCGCTCTACTGCTGCGCCTTCAGGTCGACCTTCACCCTGGCCGAAAGTCCGGCGATCATCGCCCGCCCTGGTATCTCGTCGAACGCCACGCGGACCGGAACGCGCTGGGTCACCTTGACCCAGTTCCCGTTGGCATTTTGTGCCGGCAGGACCGAAAATTCGCTGCCCGTGCCGGCCCCGATGCTCTGGATATGGCCGCGGATTTTGAGCCCCGGATAGGCATCGAACTTGACCGCGACGTTCTGGCCGACCGCCATTCTGGCGAGGTCGCCTTCCTTGAAATTGGCTTCGACCCATGCGCCGCGGTCGCGCACCAGCGATAACATCGACAGCCCCGAGATCACGGTCTGCCCGACCAGCAGCCGATCGGCCTTGGCGACAATCCCGTCAGACGGCGCACGAACGATGCCATGCTTGAGGTCCAGCCGCGCTTTGGCGATCGCCGCATTGGCTGCGGCGACCGCCGGTTGGTTGCCGCCCGGCGCAAGTTCGGCGGCGGCGTTGGCCGAAGCGGCGCGTGCATCGGCCAGTCGGGATTCGGCCTCCTGCACCTGGTGCAGTGCGTCATCAAAGCGCGCCCGGGTCGTAAATCCCTGCGTGAGCAGCGCCTGCTGGCTAGCCAAAGCTCGCCGCGTGAAGGTCAGATTGTCGCGCGCCCCGGCAATATCGGTCGTTGCGCCCGCCGCCTCGGTCTGGAACTTGCGCGTTTCCAACTGCGCGGCGGCGAGTTGCGCCTGCGCCTGCGCCAATATGACCTCGGTCGGCGCTGGATCGACCCTAAACAGGATGTCGCCGCGCTTCACCGCCTGATTCTCGTGGACAAAGACTTCGGCGACAGGCCCGCTGATCTCGGCGCTGATGGCGACGATGTCCTGCTTCACATAAGCATTGTCGGTCGAAACGCTGGCGCCGCTGCCGAGCCAGAAATAAAGACCGACGACGATAATCAGCAGCGGGACCGCAAGCAATAATATCACTCGCCGCCGCTTGTTCGACGCGGGCGATTCGAGCTCGATGGCGTCGCGTTGGAGCGGACCTTTGTTGATCTGATTCATGCGCTCACCGGTTTGCGCGCCTCGGCGGCCGAAGCGAGATTGTCACGAATGTGCCGCAAGGTCTGACGCATGCGTTCGGCTTCCCCGGCCTCGAACCCTGCAAATGCTTCCGCCGCGAGCTCCTCGGCGATCGCCCGCAACCCTTCGAGGACCGGGTCCGCCCTGGAGGTCAGATGCAATTGCCATGCCCGCCGATCGGTCGGATCGCGTTCGCGCGTCACCAGCCCGCTCTCCTCCAGCCGGTCGATGATCCGGCATAAAGTGATCGGCTCGATATCGAGCTTGTCCGCCAATTCGACCTGGCGCAGCCCCGGCTCGCGGTTGACCCACGCCAGCACGCGCCACTGCGCGCGCGTTACGCCAAGCGCGCCCGCGCGCCGGTCATAGGACCGGCGCAAGGCATGCGCGGTATCGGCAATTTCCCACGGAAGCAGTTCCATGGGTGGGCGTATAATAAGCCTGCTTAGTAAATCAAGTCTTGGTTAGCGCCGCTCCGAATTCGCGCAGCCTTTTGGCGTTGATGCCAAGATCGCTGACCCCGACCCGACTGACCGAGCGGAGGTCGACGATGCTCCCTCCGGTCGCCGGTCGTGCGCGCACCACGACATCGTCCTTGAACCGGAAGAAGCGGGTCGTGGCCGTTGCTTCCAGATGCCCGTTCGCCGGGTCCGCGCTGGCAATCACCCAGCCGCGTTCGCGAGCCAACGCCTCGGCGCGCTTGATCGCCTCGGCCGGCGGCAATGCCAGCCGGATCGGCTTGAGGTCCGGATAGGCTTCGCCGTGGATCGCGCGCCACCGTTCTACCGGCGCAACGGCCTTCCACCCAGGCCGACCTTGATCGGGGATTAAATCCATATTGTCCTTGCGCAGGGTCAAAGTAACGAACGCGGGCGGATCGACCAGATCGGTCGTCGCATCGTGGATCGCCGGCACCGACGTCGCCGTCCGGTAGAGCGAGAAAAGATAAGCCGAGAACGCCAGCCCCAGCAGCAAGGCCAAAGCCGACATCATATGGCCCTGCTTGCCCCGGACGCGCGCGACCAGGCCGAGCAAGGCCCCCGCCAGCCCGATGAACAGAAGATAGCGCAGCGCGCCGAGCGCGCTTCCGAACGGCCACCAGCCTTCTCCCGAGCCATAGCCCGCAACCAACGCGCCGATGATCGCGCCGAGCGATAGCAGCAGTGCCAGCCCCGCCAATCGCGAGCCGCTGCGGGGCCGCTGTTCGCTATGTCCATCCAGAGTCGCCATGATCCATCCCCCCTGGTCGCATAGTGACCGTTCGCGGAGCCGGCGGCAACCGGGGGCTTGTCTCGCATGACCTCAGCGGCCAATCGTCGCGCGATGACCCGCCCGGACCAGATCAACCGCATCCTCGACGACCTTTGCTCGATCTACGATTCGTCCGTCGCCAACCTTCGCAACGGGCTCAACGCTTATGCCGCGAATGGCGCCCGCCCCGACCGCAGTCTGCGCGACGGAGGCTGCTTCGCTTATCCCGAGCTTCGCCTTGAATATGACGCCGACACTCCGCCCGCGACCCCGACCCGCGCATTCGCCCGGTTGAACCAGCCGGGTATCTACACCGCCAGCATTGCTCGCCCCGCGCTGTTCCGCGACTATCTCTCGGCCCAGCTCGATCACCTCCTGCGCGATTATCCGGTGCGCATCTCGGTTGGCCGCTCGGCGAGCGAAATCCCCTACCCCTACGTCCTCGATGGCGGTGATGATCTGAAACTCGACGGCATCGCCAGCGCTGAATTGTCGCGCTGGTTCCCCTCGACCGAGCTGGTCCACATCGGCGATGAGATCGCTGACGGCGGCTGGAATTTCTCGCTTGACCCGACCCGCCCACTGGCTTTGTTCGACGCCCCGCGGACCGACTTCAGCCTGGCGCGCCTGAAGCATTACACCGGAACGCCGGCCGAACATTTCCAGCATTTCGTATTGTTCACCAATTATGTCCGCTACGTCGACGAATTCGTTCGGTTCGCAGTCGATGCGTTGCGCCAGCCCGACAGCCCTTATTCGGCTTTGTCGGTCCCCGGCGGATTGTTCGAGGCCGGCGAACTGATCGACGCCGAAGCGCAAATCGCGGCGGGGAGCTGGCGTCGTCACCAGATGCCCGCCTACCATTTGATGGGCAAGAACGGCGGTGGGATCACCCTCGTCAACATCGGCGTCGGCCCGTCTAACGCCAAGACCATCTGCGACCATATCGCGGTGCTCCGCCCTGAAGTGTGGCTGATGATCGGCCACTGCGGCGGGCTGCGGCCGAGCCAGACGATCGGTGACTATGTCCTCGCCCACGCTTATCTGCGCGACGATCATGTGCTCGACGATGTCCTGCCGATCGAGATTCCGATCCCGGCGATCGCCGAGGTCCAGACTGCCTTGTTCGCCGCCGCCGCTGCGGTCACCGGAGAAGATGAAGATTCGCTCAAAACCCGGCTGCGCACCGGCACCGTGGTCACCACCGACGATCGCAACTGGGAATTGCGCTACACCTTGTCCGCGTTGCGCTTCAACCAGAGCCGCGCGGTCGGAATCGACATGGAATCGGCCACCGTCGCCGCCCAGGGCTACCGCTTCCGGGTTCCCTACGGCACCTTGCTCTGCGTCTCCGACAAGCCGCTCCACGGCGAATTGAAACTCCCCGGTCAGGCCAACGCCTTTTACGAGCGCGCGATCAGCCAGCACCTGCGGATCGGGATCGAGACTCTGAAGCTCCTCAAGCTCGAAGGCGACGCGCTCCACAGCCGCAAACTGCGCAGCTTCGACGAGCCGCCGTTCCGCTAAGTCTTCCGCTCGCTGCAAGGGAGGCGAGCCGTCGCGGCGTCCGCAACCCATCCAGGGGATAAGTGAGCACGAGCCAGCGATAGCTCACCTTGTCCTATCCTCATCGCCCCGCCTAAGATCGCTTGCATGACAGACCAGGAGCTTGTTGAGGCCGCCCGCAGTGCCGCGCTTCGCGCCTACGCGCCATATTCCAAATTCCACGTCGGCTGCGCGATCGAGAGCGTCGATGGCGAGATCGTCACCGGCGCCAATATGGAGAACGCCTGTTACCGCCTCGGTGTCTGCGCCGAAATCAGCGCGCTGACCGCCGCCCAAGCCGCGTTCGGCCTCGCCAAGGTCGCCCGCATCGCGGTCGCGGGCGGCGACGGATCGGGCGCGGAATTGGCCGGAACAAGTACCGTCACCCCCTGCGGAGGCTGCCGCCAATCGATCCTCGAAGCCGCGCAGCTGAGCGGCCGCGATGTGGAAATACTCTGCGCCAGCGGCGACGGCACGATGGTTGAGCGCCACCGCATCGCTGACCTCATCCCGCACGGCTTTGGCCCGGCGAATCTAGGAGACGCGGCGTAAGTTGCGCCCATGCGGGGCTGGTTAGGGGCGAACTCGACGAAGCAAGCGCTCGGCGTGGACCGTCTTGCCCTCGGCGACGTACGTTTCTGAAATGATCAACGTGTCTCGTTCAATCCGGAAAGATCGGGTTTGATCGGTCGCCAGATAGGCGGGAATATTGCCGCCGGCGACGTGTGTAGTCCAGCGGGGACCAACGCGATCATAAGCGTAAGTGCCGAAGTAGGAACAATACCAGACGGGCACACAGGCCTCGGGGTCGGGATCAGTGGTCGCGCTTCCAAAGTTCGGGGGATTTCGCATGATACTTATGGAAACATGACCGTCGCGCGTGAAGATGAACAATCCGATGGGAGGTTGTCCATAGGCGTAGACCGGTGGAGCGCCTTCCGGAGTGTCGACATATCGTTCGAGTTGCCATGTTCCCACAAGGGGGTTCGTCGCGGCGGAATTGATGGTTTCGTTCGCGGTGCAACCTGAACACAGGAACAAGGCCGAAGTCCAAGCGAGGAGCGAGTTCGACGACGAGAGATGAGCCATGCTGCCTGGTCCTTCAGATGAGATCGCTGGGATTCATCAATGCGTACTGAAATGTTCGCAACAGGACAGGCGAATAAATAAGCTTGCCTCACTCCCTGCCATTAAGCCAACTTAATCTCGCGCAGCCGCTCTTGCAGATACTCGCGGCTGCTGATCGGCGGCCATTTCGGCTTTTCCCCCGCCGCCACCGTCCCCGGCAGTGCCTCGATCATGAAATCAGGGCGGAAGTGGAGGAAGAACGGCATCGAGTAGCGCGCATGGGCGGCGCGGTCGGGGGCTGGATTGACGACCCGGTGCGAGGTCGAGCGCAGCCGCCCATTGGATAGCCGCTGGAGCATGTCGCCGATGTTGATGACCAATTCGCCGGGCTTCGGCGATACCGAAATCCACCGCCCGTCCTTCGACTTCAGTTCGAGCCCCGCCTCGTCGGCGCCGAGCAAAAGCGTGATCGTGTTGATGTCCTCATGCGCCCCGGCGCGGACGTGGCTCCCCGCCTCGCCCTGCTGCGGCGGATAATGGAGCAGTCGCAGCACCGAATTGCCGTCTTTCACCGGGTCATCGAAATAGTCCGGCGCGAGTTTGAGGAAGCGCGCGATCGCGGCGAGTATCTTGACCCCAGCCGCATCGAACGCGTCGTACAACTCCAGGAAGGTCGCGCGGAAATCAGTGATTTCGGCGGGCCAGACATTGTCGGCCATGACCTCGCGAAAGCGGTGCCCGGCGGCAAGCTCGCGCCCGACGTGCCAGAATTCCTTGAGGTCGTGGGCGCTCGCCCCCTTGGCGGTCTCGACCCCGAACGCGGTATAGCCGCGCGCGCCGCCACCGCCGGGGACCCGATAGGATTGCTTGACCCCCTCGGGCAGCGCGAACAACGCCTTGGCCTTGGCTTCGGCGTGGCTGATCAGATCGTGCGGGATGGCGTGGTCGCGGACGACCGCAAAGCCATAATCGACAAAGCTTTGACCAAACTCCTGCGCAAAGCCTTCAGGGTCGCGGTCGGCATCATTCAGCGAGACGGAAGCGACGCTGTCGCGGGTGATCACAGCGGTCATGTCAAACGCTTGGCAAATAAATTGCCGCCATTCCGGCAAGTCCGAGCAGGGTTCGGTTCACGTCCACGCATTCCCCCGGCTTCACCAGACCATGCCTTGTGCAGCCTCGGCGGCGGCATCGTCCAACTGTTTGATGACGTCTTCGGGTGAAAGGCCGACGAGCAATTGCGCGCGCCGCGCATGCGACAGGAACCCCGCTTCGCTGACCGTGTCCATGAACGCATCGAGCCCGTCCCAGAACCCGCCGACATTGAGCAAGGCGAACGGCTTCGAATGATAGCCCAGCGCGTTCCATGTCCACGCCTCGAACAATTCGTCCAGGGTCCCGATCCCGCCCGGCAACGCGACGAATGCGTCGGTCAGCTCGGTCATCCTGGCCTTGCGCTCATGCATCGTCTCGACCGTATGCAATTCGGTCAGATTGGGATGGGCCACTTCAAGCTCGACCAGCGCGGCGGGGATCACCCCATAGACCTTGCCGCCGCCCGCCAGCATCGCGTCGGCGATGATCCCCATCAGCCCGAGCCGCCCGCCTCCATAGACCAGGTCGATATCGCGCTCGAGCATCGCCGCGGCCATCGCCCGCGCCGCCTTGGCATAACGCGGGTCGTTGCCCGCCGCCGATCCGCAATAAACCGCAAGCCGCTTGATCCCGCTCATAATAACACCAACTCGGACAGATCCGCCTCGGGCCTCGCCCCGAAATGCGTGATGACTTCGCCCGCTGCGATCGCCCCGGTCTGCAGCGATTTTTCGAGCCCGTGCCCCTTGCACCGCGCGGCGAGGAAGCCCGCCGCGAACAGATCGCCGGCCCCGGTCGTGTCGATCACTTTTTCGACCTGGAACGCCGGAACGTCGACCCTTGACCCGCCCTCGACCGCAACCGCCCCGGCCGCTCCGCGGGTCACCACCAGGGTCGCGACCTTGGCCGACAGTTCCGCCAAAGCGCGATCAAGATCGACCGCACCGGTCAATTGCAGCGCCTCTTCCTGATTGGCGAACAACAGGTCGATTCCACCGCTTTCGATCATCGCCGCAAATCCTTTCTTGCGCCCGGCGATGCATACGCTTTCGCTCAGGGTGAAGGCGACCTTGCGCCCCGCGTCATGGGCAATCCGGACCGCGCGCTGCATCGCCAGGCGCGGGAGTTCGGGACCCCAGAGATAGCCTTCGAGATAGAGGATCGAGGCGGATGCAATCAATCGCTCATCGAGCGTTTCGGGACGCAAATGGTGCGACGCCCCGGGTGACGTGTTCATCGTCCGCTGGCCGTCTGCGGTGACAAGGATCAAGCAGCGCCCGGTCGGCGGACCAGCGCTCAGCGGCGGTGTGTCGAACTGGACGCCCAAGGCGCGCATGTCGTGGGTGAAAATCGCACCCAATTGATCGTCGGCGACCTGTCCTACAAACGCCGCTTGCCCGCCCAACGCGGCGATCCCGGCAATCGAATTGGCCGCCGATCCTCCGCTGATCTCGCGCGCGCTGCCCATCGCCGCGTACAAAGCGTCGGCCGCCGCGACCTCGAGCAATTGCATCGATCCTTTGGGCAGCCGGTGGAGCTCTAAGAACGCATCGTCGCAAGTCGCGATGACATCGACGATGGCGTCGCCGATGGCCAGGATGTCGAGGGTCGGCTGGGTCACGAAAGGGTTTCAAATCCTTCACGATAAGGGCGCGTCCGCCTAGCCGCCTCGTGGTTCGGGGGTCAATGCACCGACCTCGTCATTGCGAGCCCGTTGCCACGGCGGACCAGGCGGTTACGCCGCTGGTCCCGTTGCCAGTCGCTCGGCCGCGCCTTATGCGGCCCCACCTGCGCATGGTCGCGGCAAGGGGTCAGCATGCACGACAAGGACACAAGGTTCGAAACGCGTCTGATCCACGCCGGGCGACGGAGCGAATGGCTGCGCGGCATGGTCAACCCGCCGGTCCACCGCGCATCGACGATCCTGTTCGACGATGTCGCGGCGATGGAGGCCGCCTATCCGCCGGTCGACGGGACCTTGAGCTACGGGCGCCACGGCACTCCGACTCAATGGTCGCTGGCCGAGGCCCTGACCGAGCTCGAGCCCGGGGCCCACGGCACCCGCTTGTTCCCGTCGGGAGTTGCCGCGATCGCCACCGCGCTGCTCAGCGTCTTAAAACCCGGCGACGAACTGCTGATGGTCGACAGCACTTATGCCCCGACCCGCCATTTCTGCGACGAACTGCTGGCCCGCCAGGCCATCACGACCCGCTATTACGATCCGCTGGCGAGCGCCGAGGATGTCGCGGCGCTAATCACGCCGGCGACGCGCGCCTTGTTCATGGAAAGCCCGGGCTCGCTCAGCTTCGAGGTCCAGGATGTTCCCGGCCTGTGCGCGATGGCGCGGACCCACGGGCTGGTCACGCTGCTCGACAATAGCTGGGCCACCCCGTTTTACTTTCAGGCGATCAAGGCGGGGGTCGACCTGGCGATCCTCGCCTGCACCAAATATATCGTCGGTCATAGCGACGTCATGATGGGCGCGGTGACCTCGACCGAAGCGCAATGGGACAGCCTCAGCCGCACCAGCCGCGCGCTCGGACAAGCCGTCAGCGCCGATGACGCGTATCTGACCGCGCGCGGGCTTCGCACCCTGGCGGTGCGGCTGCGCCAGCATGAGGCGAATGCGCTCAAGGTCGCGACGTGGCTGCGCGATCAGCCGCAGGTCGAGCGATTGCTCCACCCGGCGTTCGCCGATTGCCCGGGCCATGCCTGGTGGAAGCGCGACTTCACCGGCTCTTCCGGGCTGTTCGCATTCGTGCTCAACGGCGGGGATCGCGCCGCGCGCAACCGCCTGGTCGACGGATTGAAATTGTTCGGGCTCGGCTACAGCTGGGGCGGTTACGAAAGCCTCGCGCTGCCGATCAACCCGGTGCGGTCGATCCCGCACAGCGCATCGGGACAAATGGTTCGCCTGCACATCGGGCTCGAGGACGCCGACGACCTGATCGAGGATCTGGCCGCAGGGCTCGCCGCTTATGCGTGACGGCCCAAGAAAAAAATGCGCGAAATCTTCCGACATCCGTGTATAGGGACGGCGACCGCACCGGTTTCGACCGGGGCGATCAAGCATCAAGAGTGGGCACATCGCCCACGCCAACCTGCCCACCCGGGCAAGGTGGCGGTTTCCCGATAAGGGGGACGATGCGGCCGGACCGGCAATCAAGCGGGCTTCGTGCAACATCGTTCGTTCCGGGTGAGCAGGAAGGACGACATAGTGTACCGATCAGCCATCCGCGTACCCTTTGCCGAGCCGTTTGAGCCTGGCAATGCCCTCGCTCCGCGGCCCCTGCCCTTGCAAGGCGTGAAGTTTGCAAGCCCGGAGCTTGCCGCATCGGCGGATGTCGCCGATCTCTATGACATCTTGCCCACGGTGCGTCGGGCGCGCGTCGCGGGAGCCACCGCCTGATGGCACATCCCGAGCCCATCATTGCCAGTGAGGGACCCCCGGTGACCATTTTCACGGTTCCGCTGCCGAGCCTGTCGGGCGAAGCGCGCGAGCGGCTGCCCACGAGCACCGAGGCATCGATCGTCGGGCCTGACGGCGCACCGCTAATTATCGTCCTTGGCGGAATTTCAGGCACCAAAACAGTGGTTCGCCACAGCGACGGCGCACCAGGCTGGTGGCCCGCAGTGTTCGGCCCGGGGAGCGCGGTCGGGACCGATCATTACCGGATCCTGGGGATCGACTTCGTCGCCGATGATTCGGGCGCCTACGCGCCTTCGACGCTCGATCAGGCGGCGATCATCCGTGACACGCTGGCCGCGCTCGGCGAGGCCGAAGCGTTCGCGATTGTCGGCGCATCCTACGGCGGGATGGTCGCTTTGGCTTATGCCGCCGAGGCCAGACCCGTCGCGACTCGCCTGGTGATTATCGGCGCGGCGCATTGCCCCCACCCGATGGCGACCGCCGCGCGCAGTCTGCAGCGCCAGGTCGTCGCACTCGGCGTTTCGGCCGGGCGCGCCAGTGAAGGGCTCGCGCTGGCCCGGGCTATGGCAATGACGACCTATCGCACTCCGCGCGAATTCGGCGAGCGGTTCGTTGGCGGGATCACCACTTCGGCACCGCTCGCGCCGTCCGAGCCGCGGGCCTATCTCGACGCGCGCGGTGCAGCCTTTGCCGACGTCATGAGCGCTGGCCGCTTTCTCAGCCTGTCCGCCTCGATCGACCGCCACTCGGTCGATCCGGCGGCGGTCACCGTTCCGACCCTGGTCGTCGCGACGGAGGAGGATCAGATCGTTCCGCTCGTCCAGGCCGCGCAATTCGCCGCGGCGCTTGGCGGCCAGGCGAGCTTCCGCGTCATCCGCTCGATCTACGGCCACGACAGCTTTCTCAAGGAACCGGCCATGATCGAGACGCTGGTCCACGAGCATCTCGGGACCGGCGCATGACCAGCAAACGCTCGCCCGCGACGATCCTCGCCTCGGCCGGGGTTGCCGCCGATTCGGCCCGCCGCGCGATTGCGCCGCCGTTGTGGTCGTCGGACACGTTCGAATGGGCCAACCCCGACGACAAGCCCGAGTTTGATTATTCGCGTACGGTCAATCCCAACCGCGCGTTGCTCGCCGCCGCCTTAGCCGAACTTGAAGGCGCGGCGGGGGGCTGCGTCACCAATTCGGGGCAGTCGGCGGCATTGCTCGCGACCCTGTTGCTCAAGACCGGATCGCGAGTGGTCGCGCCGCATGATTGCTATGGCGGCACCTATCGCCTGCTCCAGGGGCTTGCGGACAAGGGGGCGCTCGGCGTTGAATTTGTGGATCTTGCCGACGACGCCGCTTTTGCCGCAGCGATGGGACGCGATGTCGACTTGCTGTGGATCGAAACGCCGAGCAATCCGCTGTTGCGCGCCACCGACATTGCCCGCCGCGCCGGCCAGGCGCGCGAGGCCGGCGCGCTCAGCCTGGCCGATAATACCTTGCTCACCCCGTGCCGCCAGAACCCTCTCGCGCTGGGCTGCGACATGGTGCTCCATTCGACCACCAAGGCGTTGAACGGCCACGCCGATCTGTTCGGCGGAGCGCTCCTCGCCGCCACCGACGAATTGGTCGAGCAATTGAGCTGGTGGGCCAATGCGGCGGGCCTGTCGGGTTCGGCGCACGATAGCTGGCAGACGCTTCGCGGGCTCCGCACTTTGCCCCTGCGCATCGACCGGCAGGAGGCGACCGCAAGCGCAATCGCGCACTGGCTGACCGACCAGCCGTTGGTCGAGCAGGTCTATTATCCCGGCCTCGAGGATTATCCGGGGCGTGACATTGCCGCTCGCCAGCAATCGGGCCCCGGCTTCATGATCGCGTTCCGGATCAGCGGTGGGGAAGCGGCGGCGCATGCCTTCGTCGCCGCGCTCGAGCTCGTCACGCTCGCCTCGTCGCTCGGCGGTTTTTCCAGCCTGATCTGCACTCCCGCATCCATGACTCATCGCGGCATGCCGCCCGAGGCGCGGGATCGCGCCGGGGTGACCCCTGATTTGCTCAGATTGTCGATCGGGCTTGAAGATTCCGCCGACCTGATCCATGACATGGCTCGCGGCTTCGCCGCTCTGGGAGCCAAGCGCACGTCATGACCGTCACTGACACTTTCACCAATCACAACAGCGGCGCTCCTGCGTCCGCTTTGTTGGGTACGGCGATGCAGGCTGATGCGTGGTGGTGGCAGGTCAACCTCAGCCGATGGCGTGCCGCCGTGAACCTCTAGCTCTCGACTTCGAGAGACCGGAATTCCCCAAAGGCCCGCCCCCCGCGCGGGCCTTTTTTCATATCCAAAGGACTTTTTCCCATGATCATCGTTCTCAAGCCCGAAACCCCGCCCGCGATAGTCGACGATCTGCTCGCCGCTATCGCCGACAAGGGGCTCAAACCGCTGCATATGCCCGGCTCCGAGCGAGTCGTCCTCGGTGCGCTCGGCGACGAGCGCGTGCTGGCCGAACTGAATCTTGAAAACCATCCGTTCGTCGAATCGCTCAAGCGCATCCTCGCGCCCTACAAGCTCGTCAGCCGCGAGATTCACCCGCACGACACGGTCGTCAAGATCGGCAATGCGGTAATCGGCGGAAAGACATTATGCCTTGTTGCCGGGCCGTGCGCGGTCGAAACCCCCGACCAATTGCTCGCCAGCGCTCAGGCAGCGAAAGCGGCCGGTGCGACGGTCCTACGCGCCGGTGCCTATAAGCCGCGCACGAGCCCTTATGCTTTCCAGGGTCACGGCCCCGAAGGTCTCAAGCTGCTTGCCGAGGTCGGACGCGAGGTCGGCCTGCCGATCGTCACCGAAGTGATGGAATCGGCCGACGTCGACTTGGTCGCGGAGCATGCCGATGCGATCCAGATCGGCGCGCGCAACATGCATAACTTCTCGCTGTTGAAGACGGTCGGGCGCGCCGGGCGGCCGATCGTGCTGAAGCGCGGACTGGCGGCCAAGATCGAGGAATTGCTGCTCGCCGCCGAATATATTCTGGCGGAGGGCAATAATGAAGTCATCCTGTGCGAGCGCGGCATCCGCACCTTCGAGACCGCGACCCGCAACACACTCGACCTCAATGCGATCCCCTACATCAAGCAAAAGACGCATTTGCCGATTCTGGTCGACCCGTCGCACGGCACCGGCCTTCGCGACCTGGTCACGCCGATGGCGCTGGCGGCGGTGGCATGCGGTGCCGACGGGCTGATGGTCGAGGTCCATCATGATCCGGCGACGGCCTGGTCAGACGGCGCGCAATCGCTCTATCCCGACGGACTGCGCGACCTCGCGACAAAGCTCAAACCGATCGCTGCTGCGGTCGGACGCAGCTTCGGATGATCGCCCCCGACCTGCACGCCGGCGAGGTGATTGCCCTTCACCGACGTATTGGCGGCGTGACCGATCCATTCGAGCTTTACGCGCGGCTCAGTGGCGACGGTCGCGCCGACACCTTGCTGTTCGAAAGCCATGATGGCGCCGCGATCCTGATGCCCAGCGCCGCCGCGCGGATCGAATGCCGCGGCGGCGAGGTCATTGTCAGCGCGATTGGCGAAGACGGCGCGCAGGTCCTCGCGCAGATCGCGCGCGAGATGGCTGGCCATGTCACCGGCTCAACCCCGCAGTCGCTGGTCCTGACCTTCGAGCGAAGCGACAGCAGCGACCTTGATGAGCGGCTGCGCTCACCCTCCCCATTCGCAATATTGCGCGCGCTGACCGGGCTCCGCTCGCGCTCGACCGAGGAAAGATTCACGATTTTCTGCGGCGGAATCATCGGGTTCGATCATGTCGACTTCTTCGAAACCCTCCCTGCTCCGGCCGAAGACCCGCTGGATTTCCCTGACTTCATCTTCTGGCTCGCCGAATCGCTGGTCGTGGTTGAAGTCGGCGGCGATGCACGGATTCTGTGCACCGCGATCGGCAGCGACGACCCGCTGACCGGCCACAAATCCTATCATGGCGCGATGGCGCGCCTCGAATCCCTCCATGCGCAATGCAAGGCCAGGCCGACCGCGTCCACGCTTGTCCCGGCTGCCAAAACCTCGCCCCCTCAAGTCGATCTGTCCGACGCGGAATTCGCCGCCGTCGTCACCCGACTGAAGGAAAATATCGCTGCCGGTGACGTCTATCAGATCGTCCCGTCGCGCAGTTTCCGGGCGCCCTGTGCCGATCCGCTCGCCGCCTACGGCCGCCAGCGCAAGATCGACCCCTCGCCCTACATGTTCTTCGTGGCGTCGCCCGACCATCGGTTGTTCGGCGCTTCGCCCGAAACCTCGGTCAAGCTGACCCGTGACGGCGACGATCGCCTGCTCGAAGTCAAGCCGATTGCCGGGACCCGCCGCCGCGGCGCGACGACCGACGAGGACGACCGTTTCGAAGCCGATCTCAAGCTCGACGTCAAGGAAGTCGCCGAACATATCATGCTGGTCGACCTTGCCCGCAACGACGTCGCCCGGGTCAGTACGACGGGCACGCGCCGGGTGGCGAAATTGCTCACCGTCGAGCGCTACGCGCGCGTCATGCATCTGGTCTCGTCGGTCACCGGGCGCCTGGCCGACGGCCTCGACGCGCTCGACGCGCTCGTCGCCTGCCTCAACGTCGGCACCTTGAGCGGCGCGCCCAAGATCCGTGCGATGGAGCTGCTGCGCGAGGTCGAGCGGACCAAGCGCGGTCCTTATGGCGGAGCGGTCGGCTGGTTGTCGGGTACGGGCGAGATGGATACCGGGGTGATCATCCGTTCGGCGGTGGTCAAGGATGGCACCGCTTTCGTGCGCGCCGGCGCGGGCGTGGTCCATGACAGCGATCCTCTGGCCGAGGCCGCAGAAACGCGGATGAAGGCCTCCGCAGTCCTCTCCGCGCTGACCGAGGACGCGCGATGATCCGCTCTGTTCTGATGATCGACAATCGCGACAGCTTCACCTTCAACCTGGTCGAATGTCTCGAGCGATTGGGGTTGAGCGTGAAGGTCGTCCGCAATCACATCGCCGCCGACGAAGCGATCGCTGTGGCAACCTGCGGCGATGCGATGATCGTCCTTTCGCCCGGCCCCGGCCACCCGTCCGACGCCGGCTGTTCGCTTGCGCTCATTGCCTTGGCCAAGGGAAAAATCCCGCTGCTCGGCGTGTGTCTCGGCCATCAGGCGATCGTTCTTGAAGCGGGCGGGGCGGTCGAGCGTGCGCCCGATACGGTCCACGGCAAGTCGAGCCTGCTCGATCATGATCGCCAGGGCATGTTCGCGGGCCTGCCAAGTCCGCTGCGGATCGGACGCTACCATTCGCTGTGCACCCCCGCCCCGCCGTCGCGCTTCACGGTTCACGGGAGCATCGGCGATCTGGCCATGGCGATCAGCGACGACGACGCACGGCAATACGGGCTTCAGTTCCACCCCGAATCGATCCTGACCCCGCACGGCGACGCGCTTCTCGCCAATATCGTCGCGCTTGCCCACGGTCCGACGTGACGGCGGGTGGCGGGGTGCCTGAAATACCCCCCGATTGACCAGATGCGCGCGGATGTGCCAATCGCTCGATCGGTCACGCGGGTGTAGCTCAATGGCAGAGCAGAAGCTTCCCAAGCTTACGACGAGGGTTCGATTCCCTTCACCCGCTCCATTT
>JANPMU010000220.1:0-6021 GCA_031427095.1 Sphingomonas sp. | reverse complement strand
CCGCAGATTTCCGGGAGAAGTCCGGGGACACGCAGATTTCCGGGGACCCGATATCAATCGTCGCTCAGGGCGTCAGCATCCTCGCCGGCGGGCTATCGGACAATGAAGATGGCGAGCGCGCGGTGATCGTCGACAGCGCATAAACCAGATAGCGCTCGGACAGCGCCGCCTCGAACGGAACTTCAATCTCGGATTCGGGGGTCGGTTGCATGAGCGAGCCCTTAGCAAGCGCAGGTGCACCTCGCCACAGATTCGAAGGTCTTCGGGGGGAATCTTGATACTCGGGCTCGTAAGAAGCATCTGCTAGCATATATTGCTTGCATTAAGCTTAGTGAAAGCAATATGTGCTTACATGAACAGCAAGCAGAAGCGCGTTCTTGAGGCGATTTTTAAAAATCCAGTCTCACCGTCGATCGCGTGGAGCTCGATAGAGGGATTGCTGATTGCTGTGGGTTGCCAGTTGATTGAAGGAAACGGTTCTCGTGTCCGCTTTGCAAAGGACGGGAAGATCGCGAGCTTTCATCGTCCGCATCCAAAGCGCGAGGCGCACAGATACCAGGTAACTGACGCTCGAGACTTTTTGACGAGACTTGGAGTTGAGCCATGACGAACGTTTTAAAGCACGATGGCTATCAAGCGCGGGTCGAGTTTGATGCCGAAGATGGAATCTTTGTTGGCCGCATCGCTGGCATTGACGACAATGTTGGATTTCACGCCGACAGCGTCGAGGGCCTCATCGCTGCCTTCGAGGAGGCGCTGGAAGATTATCTGGATGCTTGCGAAAAGGTCGGAAAGGTTCCGGAGAAATCCTATTCGGGAAACGTGTTCCTGCGAGTGGGCGGACTCACCCACGCTAGAGCAGCTAAAGCTGCAGAACTTGCCGGGAAGAGCCTCAATGAGTTTGGTGAAGAGGCTCTGGTAGCAGCGGCCGAACGCTACTTCAGCATATTTTCGCTCTCAGCGGCGGAGGCTTATCCTGCACCGGAGTTAGCGGAACCTCATCAGTTGACTGGTGCCTGATAGACACTTCGCTAGAGGCCCGCGCCCGATGCAATCGCCGGTGGACCGGCTTCAGGCTGATCGAAAGCCATCCCAACACCGTCGCCAAACCGGTCGCGCAACTACCGGATCAGTTTTGCGACGCTCGCCACTGCTTCTCCGCTCACCCTGAGCCTGTCGAAGCGCGCGCACCCCGAGCCTGTCGAAACGACGGCGAACCGGCGAAGCTGCCGGGAGGTCGTGCTTGATTTTGGCGAACCGGTTTTCGACCCTAATTATATCTGCCGCGCCGACCGTTGATCGAATGAATGGCAAGCATTGGCCCAACGGCAAGCCCCACCCCCCAGTGGACGACGCTGGTCCAGTGACGCGCGACCTCATCGCCGAAATAATAAAGGCCGAGGGCGGTCAAAGCGAGCAATATGCAGCTGCTCGCCATGATAATGCCGCTGCTGCGGTTGCGCCCGATGCGCCAACCGAGCTGGACATGGACCGGGATCAATGCGCCGGCGACGATCAGGAAAAAATAAGCGCTGATCCCGTGCATGATCAGTGCCCAACGTTCGGCTGGATGATGTTCGGAACCGAATTCGCCGATCACGCGGACCGATTGATCGAGGACCAGCCAGCCGATTCCGCTGGCCACAAGCAGGCCAAGACCGGCGTAGACCGCCCATTCCTGCCAGAGTGGCAGGCGGGAGGGCCGACGCGTGCTCAAGCGCCGCACGCCTCTGCGACAATCGCTTCCACCTGTCCGTCGGCGCGAATCGCGAAAGCTTCGGCGCCGTGGCGGCGGAGCAATTCGGAATCTCTCGCACCTCCGGTCCAGACGATCTTGGTCAGCGCATCGGCAGCGCATGCCGAGGTGGCCCGGACAGTGACCGAGACCCAGCGCGGATCGCGACCGGGAAGATGCTCGAACGACAGCGAATTTCCGTCACGCGGGAGACCTGCGCTCGTTGCCAGCGCAGCGTCGATGAGGTCGATCGAGGCAAAAGGGCAGCGACTGACGGGATCGACGACCGCAACCGGCCAGGGGGCGTCGCCGAAGCAGCGCAAATCGCCTCCGGCATTGACGATGCCGCGCGCAGCGCCCCCGGCCCGGAGCGCATCGATCGCGCGGTCGACGGCAAACCCCTTGGCGATCCCGCCGAGGTCGAGGCAGGCGGGACGGGCAAGGCCAATTTCGCCATTCGCGATATGGACGGCGGTCCAGTCGGCGTCGGCGTCAGGCAGTGGCTGGTCGTCGTGGCGCGGCAAACCGCCGCTGACGAGCGCAAGCTGACCGGCGCGGACCACGTCGAAGCGGCCCTCGCTTGCGCGCGACCAGTCGAGCGAGCGTTCGATCACCTCAGCGGTCCACTCGCTGACCGCGACGGGACGACGATCGGCGCCGCGATTGACCCGGCTCAGTTCGCTTTCGGGATCATGCGCGCTCATCAGCCTGTGAACGCGCTCTACCGCCGCGAAGGCCAGGTCGATCGACGTATTGTCATCGGACTCGATCTCGACGAAGGTACCGAGCAATGGGCGGCATCGCTTCATCGGTTCAGCTGTTCGCGAAAAACAAAGCGTAGGTTGCCAGCAGGCGGCGAACCCCGTCCGTGACGTGCCGTGAAGACAAGGTGGCGCCCGAAATATTCCTGATATCGCGATCGAGCTGAAGCGCCGCCCCGGCTCGCTTGCCGACGAACTGCTGGCGCCACTTGGGGTTGCGGATCTCGCCGCCATAGGTTTCGCGATAATCGAGGATTTCGATCGAGCGGACCGCGCCGGTGGCGTCGAGTGCGAGCGCATAGCTGATCAGCTCATGCTTGCCGAGCACCTGGTCGAGGAACAGCCAGCCGACCCGGCCGCCCGGGCCGCGCGCTTCAAACACAATCTGGACCTTGGCATTGACCCCGACGCGTGAGGCATTGGCGATTGCCTTGCGCTGTGCGGGCGTGAAGGTCAGCGACCGATCGAGGAACGCGCTGGCCGAGGGAAACAGCGTCCGCTGCGCTTGCGCGACCGTCAGATATTGGGTGGCGTGCGCGACCGTTGGCGCGGCCGCGCAGAGCAACGCAACGGGCGCCAGCGCCACCCATGAGGGAATGTTCGAATTCACCTAGAAATTATAGCCCAGCTTCAGGCGGATTTCGCGCTTTTCATAATCGGCCAGGTTTCGCGATGACGAACGCACCTTGGGACCACCCGCAAACTGGGGCTGATAGCTCAGCGTTGCCCACCATTTGCGCGTTGCAAAATGGACTGTCGGACCGACGAACAGCGCATAGTCCGCGCGTTTGAACTCGTTCGGAAAATTCTCGTAAGCGGCGGTGTATCGGCCCTCGGCGCCGATGTGCAGCCCCGGGGCAATGTTGTAGGCAATCCCGCTCGACAGCTCGAACTCCAGCTCCGACTCCCACTCGCCGCCGCCCGCATGCGCGAATTCTTGCTCGGCAGTGACATTGCCGACCCAGATAATTTTGTCCTGCATGAAATTCTTCTGAAGCAGCAACTTGGTTTCAAGGCTGATCTGGTTTTCACGCACGCCCGATTTCTTGCCGTAGCGCGCGAAACCCGGTTCGACATAAATCGCGACGCCAATGCCGTCCTTGTAGGGGCTGGTGAAGGCATATTTGAACGCTGCCTGCATGCCGTTCCAGGCAAAGTCACGGTTCTGATCTGCAAGCTCGGGCTCAAGCCCCTTGATGTGATGCGACACGAAATTGACATAGACTGAGCTTTGAAAGCGGTTGGAAAAACCATGCTCAAGCTCGAATTTATAGTCTTGCGCATTATAGTCACCCACACCCTTGCCGCGCCGGTCGGTGGCCCACAGATAGGCCTCGGTCCCGCCCTTGGGCAAAGTTTCACTGCCATAGCTGTAGGCGAAAATATTTTCGTCGGCATGGGCCGGTGAAGCGGCGAGCGTGAGGCTCGCGAGTGTGGCGACGACGAAATAGCGATTCATTGTGTCAGATCCCCCGGCATTGAGATTGTTAGGGGGTCGATAATGCGAGTAATTCTCATTTGCAAGTAGGAAGCATTTGTGGAAATTGTTTTCGCGCAAGCGGCAGTGCCGATTTCGGCCGACCACTCAGTCGTGACGCTGTCGAAGGGCGCGCACCCTGAGCCTGTCGAAAGGACGGCGAACCGGCGAAGCGGCTGGCAGGTCGTCGGAGCCTGTTCCTGTATCAAGCTTTGCGTCCCCGGAATTGCGCCGGAATTCCCGTTGGATTGACGGCACCGTGATTTGCCAAATGGTTCCATCATGCTATCGAAACCGGAAATCGTGCCATAATTGGTTTATCCCGGAGAGTGTGGAGATGAAGAAAATGCGTATTCTGACCCTGCTGGCGACAAGCGCCGCTTTGGCCATCGCCGTCGGCGGTAGCGCTTCTGCACAAGCCGTTGGCGATGTGGGCGTGGAAACTCTCCCCGTCGATGATAGCGCGGTGGGCGATGCAGTCGTTGACGTAGACGTAGTCAAAGAAGACGTGGTGATCGACGATGGCGGCGTGATCCCGGATGAAGTGGTCGTGGTCGATGATGGCGTGATCCCGGACGAAGTGGTCGTTGAGGAAGTCGCTCTTGGCGGTGCTCGTGACCTCGACGGTGTAATCTCCCCGGAAGAGCGGAACCTCGACGGGGTCGAAAATCCTGACGTGATTTTCTACGCCATGGGCGGCGCCGGCGAAGATTTCGGTGGCGGTGCGGCGGACAAGGCTGCCGAGCAGGCCACTGACCGGGCGCTGGAGCGGATCGACGCCGCTGCGCCGGCCTCGGCCAGACCAATCTCGACCGACAAGAACTAATCCCGGACGGGAGGAGGCACGGTGCGCCTCCTCCCGGATTAGCATCCGACCATTCGCGCGAACAGTCCCGCAAACGCCTTGAGGCGTATTGCGGTCAGGCCGGTTCGCGTTCGGGAACCCACATGCCAGCTGTCACTGACGGGCGGACGTTTCTCGCGCTTGCCGGATTCCTTGTTTGCGCAGCCTTGCCGCTGACGGCGGTCCGCGCTTCGCCGCTTTCCGGAAGCTTTTCGCTTGGCGCCGAATACGACAGCAATGTCTCGATCGACGAAACCGATCTCAACGCGCGGCAAGGCGACGCTGCGGCGCTCGTCTCGGCCAGCGTGGATCTCAAGGCCGTCAACACCAAATCCGTCACCCTCAACCTGGGCTACAGCTACGACGGCACCTTCCGCCAGAATATCAAGCAGTACGACCTTGATATTCACCAGGCCCTGGCCGGGCTGGCGGTGAAGCGCGGCAAGGCATCCTTCAACCTTGACTACAAATTCGCTTATATCCGCCTCGACGGCGGCAGTTTTCTCAATCTGAATTATGTTTCGCCATCGCTATCGGGGTTCATTTCCGACAGGATCTACGCACGCCTCGGCTACTCCCGCCTGAAGAAGGCCTACAAGATCTCTGACGCTCTTGATGCCGAAACCCGGACGGTGTCGTTTGACGTCTATCGCCTGTTTGCCGGCAGGAAGGCATATGTCGCAATCGGCCTGCGCCAGGATGACGAAAACGCGACCGGTCCGCAATTTGACTATCGCGCGCGGCAGGCGAGCGTGCGGGCAATGGTGCCGTTCCGCCTCGTCGGCGCGCCCATCAAGCTGCGGCTGTCCTATGCCTATGGCGAGCGGGACTATCAGAACGAAACCCCCTCGATCGGTGAGCGCCGCGCCGAGAAGCGATCAACTTATGGTGTCGCGCTGGATGTTCCGCTGATCAGGCGGCTGACCTTCAAGCCCTCGTTCCGCTATGTCGACCGCACTTCCAACGTGCCGCTGTTCGACTATCGCGAACATACGATAAACGGTGTCCTGCAATATCGGTTGTGAAGACCGCACCAGTTGCGGGAAACGCAATAAGCCGCTCGCCGCAGATTTCCGGGAGAAGTCCGGGGACACGCAGATTTCCGGGGACCCGATATCAATCGTCGCTCAGGGCGTCAGCATCCTCGCCGGCGGGCTATCGGACAATGAAGATGGCGAGCGCGCGGTGATCGTCGACAGCGCAT
>JANPMU010000219.1:0-2229 GCA_031427095.1 Sphingomonas sp. | reverse complement strand
ACAATCGAGATTAAAATCATCATGGCCACCCTGATGAAACGCTTGCGCAATCGCTTTGGCTGCGTGCACGGCGAAAGCCAAGAGTACTGCGTTTGGCGCGCGAAAGGAACGACGTGACACCGGGTCAGGCAAGGATGCTCTCAGCGATTGCCGAACGGTGCGGCCCCAAAACGGTCGTCACCGATCCAGCGGCGATCGCGCCGTGGCTGACCGATTGGCGCGGGCTTCATCATGGCGCGTCGGCGGCGATCCTCGCGCCAGGATCGGTCGGGGAGGTCGCGGCGATGGTCGCGCTTGCCGCCGAGCATGATGTTCCGCTGGTCCCCCAGGGCGGCAATACGTCGATGGTCGCCGGCGCGACTCCACCGGCCGACGGATCGGCGTTGATCCTGTCGCTTCGGCGGATGGACCGGCTGCGCTCGATCGACGCGGGTGCGAGCCTCGCGGTGGTCGAGGCGGGGATGATCCTCGCGAACCTCCATGACAAAGCGGATGCGACCGGGATGCGCTTTCCGCTGACCCTGGGTGCGCGCGGCAGCTGCACCGTCGGCGGGCTGATCGCGACCAACGCCGGGGGAACCCAGGTGCTGCGCTTCGGACCGATGCGCGCGCTGGTCGCGGGGGTCGAGGCGGTGTTTCCCGATGGATCGATCCACGACGGACTGGCCGCGCTCAAGAAGGATAATCGCGGCTACAGCATCGATCATCTGCTGATCGGGTCCGAAGGAACGCTCGGGATCATCACCGCCGCAAGCCTGCGGCTAGTCCCGGCGATCACCGGCAGGGCGGTCGCCTGGCTTGGGCTGACCGACCCGCAATCGGCGCTCGACGTGCTGCGGATGCTCGAAGCCAAGACCAGAGCCATCGAGGGCTTCGAGATCGTCCCCGGCGATTCGCTCGACCTTGTCCTTGCGCATATTCCTGGCACCCGTGCGCCGCTCGTCGGGCAGCATCGCTGGCATGTCCTGGTCGAAGCCACCGCGACCAGCCCAGATGATGAGCCGCCCGCCGCTTTGCTCGAGCGATTGCTTGAGCCCGCGCTGGCCAGCGGGCTGGTCGAGGACGCCGTGATCGCGGCGAGCGAGGCGCAGGCCGAGGCGTTCTGGCGAATCCGTGATTCGATCTCGGAGGCCGAGCGCGCCAGCGGACCCGCGACCCAGCACGACATTTCGGTCCCGGTCGGCGACATGCCGCGCTTCCTGATCGACGCCGCGCGCGCGGTCGAAGCGGCCTTCCCGGGCGCGCAAGCCTCGGCGTTCGGTCATCTCGGCGACGGCAATGTCCATTTCCATGTCCGCGCGATGGGGCGTTTGACCGACGATTGGTACGCGCGGGAGGCGCCGGTCGTCACCCGCTTCGTCCACGATCTCGTCACTGCGGCGGGCGGGTCGATTTCGGCCGAACATGGCATCGGCCAGATGAAGCGCGATGAACTGGCGCGGCTTGGTCCACCATCGCGGCTGATGGCGCTCAAAGCGGTCAAGCACGGGTTGGATCCCCGCGGCCTGATGAACCCGGGCAAGCTGATCGTTTAGGAAGCGGCGCGCCCGGCAGGATTCGAACCTGCGACTTCAAGCCTGGAAGGCTCGTGCTCGATCCAGCTGAGCTACGGCCGGTGCCGTCTCACTGAAACAGACTCTAGCGTCGGCAAGCGAACCAGATGACGTGCCGCGCGCCCTTGCCGTTGCTGCGCGCGCGCACCGCGACTTCATCGACCGCGAATCCGGTCTCTTCGAGGCGCCGGGCGAAGTGGCGGTCGGGCGCCGCCGACCACACCGCCAGGATCCCGTCGGGCTTGAGCGCCGCCTTCGCCGCATCGAGCCCGCGCGGCGAATAGAGCCGGTTGTTGGCGTTTCGGGTAAGCCCGTCGGGGCCATTGTCGACATCGAGCAGGATCGCGTCAAATGTCCCGCGCGACCGCTCGATCAGCGCCGCGACATCGTCGATCACCAGCGCGACCCGCGGATCGTCGAGACACCCCGCGCTGAGTTCGGCCATCGGGCCCTTCGCCCAGACGATGATCTCGGGCACCAGTTCGGCGACCGTCAGCCGCGCATCCTTGCCCAGCGCCCCGAGCGCCGCGCGCAGCGTATAGCCCATGCCATAGCCGCCGATCAGCAGCTGCGGCGCGGCACGCGGGCCGAGCCGCTCGCAGCTTATCACCGCCAGCGCTTCCTCCGATCCGCTCATTCGGCTGCTCATCAGCTCGTTGCGGTCGAGCACGATCAT
>JANPMU010000218.1:0-1614 GCA_031427095.1 Sphingomonas sp. | reverse complement strand
GAGCGCATAGCGGCCGAAATATTCGCCGGCGAAGTTCCAGCCCGGATCATTGCTGCCGCCGCGGATGCCGTGCCACCAGGTCCGCGACAGGCGATAACGCAAAGCGCGGAAGCGGGCGAACCCGCCGAGGAAGAAGATGCCGAGGTAGAACAGGGTGAAGATGCCACCCGCCGCGGCTTCCTTGCCGCGCGCGATCAGCGCCGGGAACAGAAACTGGATAAACAGGAAGAAGGGCAGCAGGATCGCGATGACGAACAGGAAGCCGATGAACATCTCCTTGCCGGTCCCGCTCCATTCGAGCGTGTCGTCGATGACATGGGTGCGGCTCCACAGATAGCGGCGCTGGCGCGCGGTCGCCCAGAAGCGATAGACGCCCAGCGTGACGATGATCAGCAGGACATTGGTCGCCGCGATCGGCAGATATTCGCGCCATGTGCCTGTGAACCGGATCGCCCGCTGCTGCGCCGCCGGCGCGTTGCCCATCACGTTCATCAATCCCCCTTACGCACTTACCCCACCGCTACCTTAGTGGAAGATTCCTCCAAGGAAAGTGAGGAACGAGCGGTCCGGTCAGCGCGCCAGAAACGCCTCCAGTGCGGCGCGAAAACGCTCGGGTTGGTCCTGCATGATGAAATGATAGCTGCCGGTGATCGGGGCCAATTTCGCCGATGGCAAGGCGGCATAAGCGTCGGTGTAAATCCTGGCGGCGGCTGCGGCGGTCAGCAGGCGGTCGTCCTGCGGGAGAGCATGGTGACTGCAACCTTGATTGCCTTGAGCCGCAGGGTGACGTCGGTGACCATGTCGTCGTGTAATGCCTGGGCAACGACGCGCAGGTCGGATGCTATGGCTCCGTAGCGGACCATGCACGCGCCTTGGCCGCTATTGGTCATTGTCCCGCGCGGTGTGGCGGGGGCGGGCAGGCTAGCGGGGCAATCTGGGGCGGTGAAATCGGGGGTCGCCGTGGCCGCGTTGGCGAGCAGCATCGTCCGCATCTGGTCAGCCTGCGGGCGGATCGCCGCGACACTCGATGCGCCGAACAGCGGCCCGATGAATGGCAGCGCATCGACAATTAGCAGCTTGCCGGGCAGCGCGGGATGATCGGCGCCAAGCATCAATGCGGCCAGCCCACCCAGCGAATGGCCGACGACCGCCGGGCGATCGAGCTTGCTGGCCGTGATGTAGGCAGCGAGGTCATCGACCAAAGGCTGGAGCACCGGGCCGCTCGCATTGGGGCCGGCGGGCTCGCCGAAGCCCTTCACTTGGACGAGGTGGACTCGGTGGGTCGCCTTCAACCGCTCGGCGGTCGCCTCCCACACCCGGCGCGGACTCGATAGGCCGGGAATGAGGATCACGTCGGGTCCGGAGCCGACAACCACGACGCTGAAGCGGGTCGGGGCGACGACGGTGGACTTGGGCGCGGCGGTTGCGGCGGCGGGGACGACCATCGCGATGGCGGCGGCGAGAAGCAGATTCTTGGGCATCGGATCAACCTTTGCTCGGCGAGGTGAAGATGGTTTCGATCGGAAGTGCGAACAATTCGGCGATGCGGAACGCGAGCGGCAGCGAGGGGTCGTATTTGCCGGTTTCGATCGCGTTGACGCTCTGGCGCGACAC
>JANPMU010000217.1:0-2840 GCA_031427095.1 Sphingomonas sp. | reverse complement strand
AGCGAAGCGCAATAATTGGGCGCTGTCGACGATATGCCGCTGCCACATGTCGGGGATCGTCGAAGCCGAGACCAGATTCTGCTGTTGATTCGCGGCGATCAGGAGCGCGGCATAGGTTTCGATCTTTCGCACTGTTTCACGTGAAACAGTGCGACCCGATGCTTCCGATAATTGCTCGATCATGCCGCAACGCGCGCCGACGCAACGTGCAGCGCGGCGAGCGCCGCAGGCGTAATTCCGGGGATTCTTGCCGCCTGGTCGAGCGTCTCAGGACGCGCCGCACACAGGCGTTCGACCATCTCCGCGCCAAGCCCGGCAATCGCGGCGAAGTCGAGGTCGGCCGGTATCACAGTCGCCCGATCACGCTCGATTGCCGACCATTCGCGCCGCTGCCGCTCGATATAAGGCGCATACATGGCGTCGGCCATCGCCTCATCCACGGCGGCCGAGCGCGGTCCAAGCCGGTTCGCCACAGCTGTCTCGGCCGTTCCGACCCGAAGCCACTCGCGCAGAGTGCGGGTGTCGGACCCGGTCGAACCCACCGTCGCCGCGCCGACCCGCTCGCTCAATTTCGCTGCGGCCGCGCCATGCTCAAGCAAATGTTCTTCGATCGCCGTTCGGCGCTCATCCGAGACGCATTTGGCAGCCAGCGCATCCCGACCGAGGCGGGTCACCGCATTGTCGGCGCGCAGCGACAACCGATACTCCGCGCGCGCCGTCATCATCCGATAAGGTTCGGTCACGCCCTGCAGCGTGAGATCGTCGACCATCACGCCGATATAGCTTGAGCGGCGATCGAACCGCACCTCGGCAAGGTCAAGCGCCGCCGCTGCGGCATTGAGACCTGCGACGAGCCCCTGCGCCGCCGCTTCCTCATAACCGGTCGTGCCGTTGATCTGCCCGGCCAGGAACAGTCCGCCGATGGCGCGACTCTCCAGCGTCGATCCGAGTCTCCGCGCGTCGATATACTCATACTCGACGGCATAACCGGGGCGTTCGATCGCGCACCGCTCGAGCCCTTCGATACTCCGCACAAACTCCAGTTGGAGGTCGGCTGGAAGCGAGGTCGAAATCCCGTTGGGGTAGACCAGATGCGTGTCCAGGCCCTCGGGCTCGAGGAAGATCTGATGCCCGTCGCGGTCGCCGAACCGACGGACCTTGTCCTCAATCGACGGACAGTAGCGCGGCCCCCGACCCTCGATCGCCCCGGCGAACAAGGGCGAGCGATCGAACCCCGATCGAATCACATCATGGGTCCGGTCATTGGTCCGCGTGATCGCACAGGCGACCTGCGCCGGGGCATGGCCCTGATCGATTGCCGACATGGTCCAGCGATCACGGTCGCTCGGCTGCTCGGACAGTCGCGCCCAATCGATCGTCCGCCCGTCGAGCCGTGGCGGTGTTCCGGTCTTGAGCCTCCCGCGTCCGAGCCCGACCTCGCGGATCTGGGCGGCGAGCGGAACCGCCGATCGCTCGCCGGACCGGCCACCTTCGGCGCGCTCCTCACCGCAATACATCCGCGCCTCGAGGAATGTCCCGGTCGCGACCACCAGTGCCCGGCACTTCAGCACGCTTCCCTCGCTCGTCTCGACCCCGGTGACCTGCCCGCCGGCCATGGTCATGGCGACCACTTCGGTGTGGATCTGTTCGACCTTGCTCTCGTCAAGCAGTGCCCGGACCGCGCGCTGGAACAGTTTCCGATCGGCCTGGACGCGCGGACCATGGACCGCACTGCCCTTGCTTCGGTTGAGCATCCGGCGGTGGATCGCCGCGCGGTCTGCAGCGCGCGCCATCAGCCCGTCGAACACGTCGAGTTCGCGCACCAGATGGCCCTTGCCGACTCCTCCGATTGACGGATTGCACGACATCTGGCCGACGTCCTGGGGACGAAAACTGATCAGCCCGACCCTGGCGCCGCGTCGCGCCGCCGCAGCCGCCGCTTCGCAGCCCGCATGGCCTCCACCGATGACCAGGACGTCGTACATATTGGCGGCGATAGGCTCTCGCCAGCGCTCCGTCAAAATGGAGATTGTTTCACGTGAAACTTATTTGCCCAGGCAAAAGCGCGCGAACAAGGCATCGAGCATATCCTCGACCCCGGCGCGCCCGGTCAGCCGGTCAAACCCGCTCCGCGCATGGCGAAGATGTTCGGCGCACAGCAGGATATCCGGCGAACCGCCCGCCGCCCCGAGTTCATACCGAACAGCAGATACCGCCTCGGCCTGCCGCCGATTGAGCGCGAGCATGTCCTCGCCCGGGAGCAGCAACCGCGACGTCTTCATCACTTGCTCGAGCAGCGCGTCAATACCGCTGCGGGTGTGCGACGAAATCGCCAGCGAACCCGGCGGACCCTTCGCGCGACCCGGCTGATCGGATCGCGGGTGAACAAATATGCTGGGCGACTGGTCGGGACAATCCTCCGCCTCCCCCAGCCACAGCAGAATATCGGCGCGCGCGTGCTCGGCGCGCGCCCGCGCAATCCCGATCTGCTCGACATGATCGCCCGAATCGCGAAGTCCCGCAGTGTCGACCAGCACGAACGCCACGCCGCCGATCGCGATCGGAATGTCGATCGTGTCACGCGTGGTGCCCGGAATGGCGGTAACAATCGCCCGGTCGGATTGGCTTATCGCATTGACCAGACTTGATTTTCCCGCATTCGTCGGGCCGGCGACGACCACCCTTATGCCGTCGCGCAGTGGCTCGATCCGCGGCCGTTCGAGCCACTCGCCAAGCTCGGCTGCCAGGCCCAGCGCATCGCCGCGAAGCGCACCATCGCCGGACTCAACCTCATCCTCATCGACATAGTCGATCGCCGCTTCGGCCCGCGCCGACAAATC
>JANPMU010000216.1:0-23643 GCA_031427095.1 Sphingomonas sp. | reverse complement strand
GTCACCGCCGCCGGGCGCTATAGTACGGAAAAGCGCAAGTCGACGGGGGTCTTCACAATCAACTTTGTCGCCCCGGACACAATCATCGACGATTCGCGCCGCTGGAGCGCATTTACGCCGAAGGTCGGCGTTGAATATGATGTGACGCCGGGTACCCTTGTTTACGCCTCCTATACCAAGGGCTTCAAGAGCGGTTCCTTCAACGTTGGCCAACCCAATCCGGCGATCAACCCGGAAAAGATCGAAGCCTACGAGGCTGGCATCAAAAGCCGGCTCTTTGACAACCGGGTCGATGTGACCGCAGCCTACTTCCACTACAAATACACCGATCTTCAGGTGAACAAGATTATTGGCATCGGCGCGGTGACCACAAATGCTGCTTCCGCAAAGACTGACGGTTTTGAGATCGCTGTCAATGCTCGTGTAATACCGCAACTCACGCTCAGCGGAAACTTTACCTATCTGGATTCGACTTTTACTGATTTCTCATCCATAAACCCCCTCTTTAGTCCTGCTCGTCCGGCGGAAAACCTGGCCGGAAACATGCTTACGGGTTCGCCTAAGTATGCCTTGGTTGGAGGCGCTCAATATGTCCTGCCATTGAATGGCGAGGGCCGGGAAGTCGTGTTCAATGCGGACGCTTCCTATCAGTCGCAGATCTACTTCAGCGAGTTCAATGATGTTCAGATTGGTCAAAAACCTGCAACCAAGGTCAACGCGTCCGTGAAGTTTGACACCGGCAAAGATTTGTCCGTTACGTTTTGGGGCAAGAATATCTTTGATGTGCAGACCTCCGGTTATCAGTTACTCGGTATCGCCTTGTGGGGTCTGCCACGTTACGGCTCGATCGATCCGCCGGCGACATTTGGCGCCACGCTCGCTGTGGGGTTTTGATCAGAGGATTTTTGATGACGGCCGGGCCATTCGTAAAAGGCCCGGCCTCCAGGAAATCGTTAATGTGAACGGAAGGTGGCAAATGACCGACTTACGAACCATGAAAGCGGTACAGCTCAAGGGATGCGGAGTTGTCGCTGTGGAATCGGTTCCCATTCCCGTTCCCGAACGGGGCGAAGCGCTTCTCAAAGTCATCGCGGCGGGGGTTTGCCAAACCGATATCCACCTTCGCCATGACCCGTCTAATTATACACCGCGCGGGACGATCCTGGGTCATGAGATCGCCGGCGAAATCGTCGCGCTTGGCGAAGCTGTGACGGGTGACTGGGCAGTCGGCGCGCGAGTCGTCGTGCATCCATGTTGGGCATGTCGCAACTGCAGCATGTGTCACTCGGGACGGGAGAATGCGTGCCAGGGTAATGGCGCGCGTTTGATCCCCCCGCCAACGCCTGGTGTCACTGTCAATGGCGGTATGGCCGAGTTTGTGAGGGTGCCCGTCTCCGCGCTCGTGGCGATTGGAGACCTCGATCCCGCAATCGCTGCGGTCCTTGCCGATGCGGGGCTGGCACCCTATCATTCGGTTCGCCTGGTCCGAGACCGTCTGGTTTCGGGTACGACTGCAGTTGTGATTGGCGTGGGGGGACTTGGCCAGTTTGCAGTGCAGATGCTGCGGCTGGAAACCGCCGCAAAAATCGTTGCCGTGGATATTTCGGAAAATGCCTTGTCACTGGTCTCGCGATATGTCGATGCCACCATCAGGGCCGACACACAGGACGCAGCCGAGCAGATCCTGAGCGTCGCTGGTCCGGGCGGCGCGGAGGTCGTCATCGATCTTGTCGGCAATGATGCAAGCCTGCGCCTCGCGGCGTCCATCGTCGCGCCTTATGGGGCAATCCAGGCAATCGGCTTGAACGCGGGCACTCTTCCTTTCGAAGCGGACCAGCGATCCAGCGTGTCGCTGCCGTGGGGAGTGACGCTGATGAAGCCATATAGCGGGTCGTATCGCGATCTCTCCGACGTGATCGCGCTGGCGCAGGCGGGCAAGCTTGATGCGTCGATAATTCGGTTTCCGCTAGACGAGGCGGTCAGTGCTTTCGATCAGCTCGAGGCTGGAAATATTTCCGGACGTGCAGTGCTCATGCCCTGCGAAACCTCGTCATCCTTATAGATCGGGCGAGAAAGATACGCGCCATGACTACCGAAACTGCTGTCACCGACGTGCTTAGCCATGCGTGGCGCAGCGACATGGCGATCGGCGTTGGTGGGTTCAAGCAATCGGGCATCGGCCGCGAAGGCGGGGTCAACGGCCTGCGTGCCTATCCCGAACCGAAAACGATCATCATGGAAAACCGGACCTGAGAGTCGGAAAGCGAGGCAGTGTGACACAAGTCATCAAAGGCGTGACAATCAATACCGAGATCAATGCGAAGAACAATATTGCTCGGCGAAACATAGACACGATCATCGATTTCTTCTCTGTCTACCTGAAGGACAAGAAGCATTTTTATTCGCTGTGGGTCGATGACGATCCGCAGGTCATCACCCCGTTCGTCAGCGATGACATCGCCGTGTGCACGGTCGCGGTCCATTCGGGCTGGGATGCGGTCAAGGCGTTCTGGGACCCGATCCACGACGAAATGACCGGCCGGTTCGACTGGTTTATCGACGAGATCATCGCCGGCGAGGACCCCGACACCATAATCACCAAATCGAACAGCATCATCGACGTTCAGACCGGCGCAGTGTGGGGCAACAAGGCGGTCAAATATCAGGGCCGCTATGTCCAGATATTCAAGTTTCACAACGGCAAGGTCAAATCGTTCGAGGAATATTACGACACGGCCCTGCTCAATTCCGTTTATGGCTGATGCGGCACCCCCCCTGCGATACCGGCGGTGATCGTCCCGCCCACGGCGGCGCCCGGCGGTTGGTATCGCTGGTACGTGCTCGGCCCGCTGCAGGCGACGACTCAGGATCTGGTGACTCTGCGGCTGCGCGGCACCGCCTTTGCGGTGTTTTCGCTCGGGCCGAACATCATCGGGCTGGGCTGATGTTGACATCGCAGGGGTCGCAAATTCAATCCTTGCCACGCCCACCATTTTTCCATTGAAAATTAGATAGTTACGGACCTGCCGGATTATCTTGTCGTCGACTCATGTAACTGCCGTGTAACTCGCAAAAATAGGTTAAGTACCTATGTTCATGACATTTTATTTTTCTGGGTTCACCCGTGTGTCCTTAACACAGGGCGCGCACCTGCTTTCCATTGCGTTGAGACGTCCCTAAGCAATGGCGATGGCTGACCAAGAGCACGGTGAAGAGACGGACCAAGAGCTTAAGCCGGTAAGGCCCTCGGTCTCCTTCGAGACCATCACGTTTTCAGACGGTCAGACCCTTGAGTTTGCTCAAGACGAAATCGTCGTATTTGTGGGGCCGAACAACGCGGGCAAGAGCGCCGCGTTGAAGGAGCTGCAGGAATTTATCGCGCGTTCTCAGCCGCAGAAGGTTGTGCAAAATGCCACTTTGACCAAGGTGGGAACCGCGTCGGATCTGATAGGCTATTTGGAAAGGACGACGCAAAAACGCGGTCCTTCACATAATATCAGCTACGCGGGCATGGGGTTCGAAATCCATCACTCGCACGTGACCTTTTTCGATCAACCGACGGATCGGCACCCGATCGCCCCTTTTTTCAGCCACCGTCTGGCTACGGAAAACCGCATTACAGAGTCCAATCCAGCAGGAGCAATTGCTCTTTATTCTGATCCGCCTTCTCACCCCATCCATCTCCTGTTGATGGATCAAGTCCTGGCGGGAAAAGTGAGTGGCCTCTTCCGACGTGCGTTCAACAAGGACCTTATTGTCTTTCGCGCTGGTGGTTCACAGTTCCCACTGTACGTGGGCGAACGACCGCCTTTGCAGTCCGGCAAGGATGAACTCGACAAGACCTATGTTGAAGCGCTGCTCTCGATGGCTGAGCCGCTGCAGACGCAGGGCGACGGCATGCGCAGTTTTGCTACCGTACTTTTGTACGTTCTCGTAGCTGAGCATCATTCAGTGCTGTTTCTGGATGAGCCCGAGGCTTTCCTTCATCCTCCGCAAGCCCGGCTATTGGGCGAGTACATTGCACGAGAGAGGCGGGGTGAGTCCCAGCTGTTCATCGCCACTCATAGCACAGACGTACTTTATGGTCTCATTGCTGGCAGCACCAGCAAGGTTCGGGTCATTCGGATGCAAAGAGAAGGCGACATCAATCGCGTCAAGGAACTGAGCAACGAGAGGACATTGGCGGTCGCTAACGACGTTCTGACTCGCTACTCCCGCGTTTTCGATGGGATATTCTATCAGCGCGTCATAATCGCGGAGTCGGATAGTGACTGTATGTTTTACAGTTCAATTCTGAAGACTCGTTCCGTAACCGGAGATCGCGAACCAGACGTTCTTTTTGTCCATGCCGCTGGTAAACATCGCATGGCGCGGCTGGCAGGGACGCTTCGGGCGCTTGACGTGCACACATCTGTTATCACGGACGTCGACATACTCAACGAAGAGTCGGCCTTCCGCGGTCTTATCGAAAGCCTTGGGGGAGTTTGGGCCGAAGTTGAGGGCAACTGGCGCGCTGTGAAGACGGCCGTTGAGCAGGTCCGTCCACCCCTCACGGCGGATCAAGTGAAGGCGATGATCGAAGCAGAGTTGTCAGCGGTCGGTGGTATCTCCCCGTTTCCGAAAGAGAGCGATCGCAAAATACGTCGAATTTTCGCGTCCGTCTCGCCCTGGGACGTTGTCAAACAGGCTGGTCGTAGTGGGATACGTGGCGCCGGCGCCGTTCAGCATTTTGATGACCTTCTCGAGAAGTGCTCGCAGGTCGGCTTGTGGATTGTGCCAGTCGGCGAGTTGGAGGGGTTCTGCCGCACGGTACAAGCAACTCACGGCCCGGCGTTCGTTGAGAGGGTACTTGAAAAACGCGAGTTAGAGACTGACGCTGAGCTCGAGGAAGTGCGCGCCTTCATGCGCGCGATATGGGAACGCGCGTAGATATTCGCTTGGAAGGGAAAACAGCCTTTTCACGCTAATGTCATACTTGGCAACACCATTTTCTGATGTCACTACGGTGTAACTAAAGCACGTGATGTTTTAGAAATGTTTTTTGCTCGTTCTCTCAACAAGGAACAAAGATGTTCTTATTTTTCGCTTGTCTAGGCTATAGTCTCACTGTTGGCATCGCAGGGGTCGCAAGTTAAATTCTTGCTACGCCCACCATTTTCTCCCGGAATTAACAGCGCGATTTACGATGCGGTGAGGGCGGCGACTACGCCGCTGCTTGCTGCAACCATCGCGTCACAGTCGGCATCGCTGGTAGTCGGCGCGACGAGCATCATATTGTGGAACGGAGCGATCAATATTCCGGCGTTGAGCAGCCCGAGATGAATCGCCTGCTCGAGCGCGACGAGGTGCGTCGCCGCCGCCTCGGTGCCATTGCGTAAAGGTCGCGGCGCGAAGACATATTCGATCCGCGCGCCAACCCGGGCGACGTGCCACGGCAAGCGCGCGTCGGCGATCAATTTCGCCAGTCGGTCGGCAAGCCGCGCCGCGCGGTCATCCATCGCGGCGTAGTTTTCGGGTGTCAGCACCTGTTCGAGGTTCGCGCGAAGTGCAGCCAGCGACAGCGCATTGGCGGCAAGCGTCGTTCCGATCCCCGAATGGCCCGGCGGCCTGGCGCCGAGCACGCGTCGATAGCCTTCGGCAACCGCGCGGGTCATCCCCCAGACCGCTGTTGGAATGCCCCCGGCAATCGCCTTGCCGCACACCCACAAATCGGGTTCCAGCCCATGGACCCGCGTATATCCGCCATAACCCGAAGACAGCGTATGTGTTTCGTCGATCAGGAGCAGCGTCCCCGCCGCGCGCGTCAGACGGCGAAGTTCGTGATGGAAGCCCGGTTGGGGCAGGACCATCGCCGAATTGGTCAGCACCGGCTCGGTGATAACGCACGCGATGTCGCCCGCAGCGAGCGCCGCCTCAAGCGCGGGCAGGTCGTTGAATTCGACCACGGCGGCGCCCTCGGTCAGCTCGACAAACTGGCCAAGCAGCCCAGGCCGGGTCCGTGCCCGGCCATCCTCGAGGCACACGAACGCTTCGTCGACCGTGCCATGATAGCAGCCGTTGAAGACGAGGATCCTCGGTCGCGCGGTGATCGCCCGCGCTACCCGCAGCGCAAAGCGGTTGGCGTCGGTTGCCGACAGCGCGAGCTGCCACACCGGAAGGCCGAAAATTCGCTCGAGCAGCGGGCCGATCAGCGCCGCATCGCGCGTCGGCAGCATGTGAGTGAAGCCGCGCCGCGCCTGCTCGGTGACCACTTCGACCACTGCCGGCGGCGCATGCCCGACCATCGCCCCGGTATCGCCCAGGCAGAAATCGGCATAGCGATGCCCGTCGACATCGGTCAGCGACGATCCCTCGGCATGGTCGATGAACAAAGCGAACGGCATTGGCCAGTCGGTCATCCACTGCATCGGCACGCCGTTAAGAAGGCCGTCGTGGGCCTTGGCGGCGAGGGCTGCGGAGCGCGGGTTGCGTTCGACGTACAACGCGTCCTGCGCCGCGCGATAGGCATCGACCACCGCGCGCCGTACGCCGCCGATCATCGCTTCGGCCATCAGGCGAGGAGCACGACCGGGCTCGACGGGTGCCAGTGGAGCGACACCGCATCGTCCCAGGTGAAGCTTTCCTGGTCGGTGCGCGACAGATTGGGGCGCGATACGCGAATGCGCCGGCCACTCGGCAGTTCGATCTCATAATTCGTGATGTCGCCAAGGTAGGACATGCCCTTGATGATTCCGTCGGCCTGGTTGTGGTTTTCGGGTGCGTCCTTCGGCGCCGCCTCGCCGCGTTTCGACAAGCTGATCTTTTCGGGCCGGAGCGCCACCCACAGGTCGGCATCGTGCGGCCCGGTGACGCCATGGTTCAGATAGAAAAGGCCAATCTCGGGGCAGTCGATGATCGCGCGTTCAGGCTCATCGACCACCATCCGCCCGTCGAAGATGTTCACCGACCCGATGAAATCCGCGACAAACCGGGTGGCCGGAAATTCGTAGAGGTCGGAGCAGTTCGCGATCTGGGCGATCTGACCCTTGTTGACCACCGCGATGCGCGTCGCCAGCGACAGCGCCTCGTCCTGGTCGTGGGTCACGGTAACGAAGGTGATCCCGACCTTGTCCTGGATGTCGGCCAATTCGAACTGCATCTGCGCGCGGAGTTTGGCGTCGAGCGCGGACAGTGGCTCGTCGAGCAGCAGCACCTTGGGGCGCATCACCAGACTGCGAGCGAGCGCGACGCGCTGGCGCTGGCCGCCCGACAATTGATCGGGCATGCGCGCCTCGAGCCCGTCGAGCCGGACCAGCGAGAGCGCTTCCTGGACCCGCTCGCGCATCTCGCCGCGCGGCGTGCGCGCGATCTTGAGGCCATAGGCGACATTGCCCGCCACCGACATGTGCGGAAACACGGCGTAGGATTGGAACACCATGTTGACCGGGCGCTTGTTGGGCGGGACGTTCGACATGTCCTGCCCATCGATCAGGATCTGGCCTTCGGTCGGAAGCTCGAAACCGGCGATCATGCGTAGCAGGGTCGTCTTGCCGCAGCCCGACGGACCGAGCAGGACGAAGAACTCTCCGGCGTTGATATCGAGACTGATGTTGTCGACCGCGGCCAGCGCGTCGAAGCGCTTGGTGACATTGCGGATCTGGATGATCGGGTCGGCCATCAATGGGCTCCGGCTTTGCTTGAAATGCCCTGTATCTTGAGCGCAATGGTGGTGAGGATGACGGTCAGCAGGATGAGCAGTGCGCTGACGGCGTTGACCTCCGGCGTGACCGAGAAGCGGACCATCGAATAGACCTTCACCGGGAAGGTGATCGTGTTCGGCCCGCTGGTGAAAAAGGTGATCACGAAATCGTCGAGGCTGAGCGTGAACGACAGCAGCGCTCCGGCAATCAGCCCGGGTTTCATGTGCGGCAGCAACACGTCGCGGAACGACTGCCATTCGGTGGCGCCGAGATCCTTGGCCGCTTCCTCTTCCTCGCGGTTGAAGCTGGCGAGGCGCGCACGTACGACCAGCGCGACGAACGGGAAGCAGAAGGTGATGTGGGCGATGGTGATCGCGCCGAGGCTGAATGGCCAGGGCAGGTCGTTGGGCCAGCCGATCGCGGCGAAAAACACCAGCATCGCCACGCCCATGCAGATTTCAGGCACGACGATCGGCAGCGCCATCGCCCCTTCGACACTCGCCTTGAACGGAAAACGGAAGCGCCACAGCAGGACCGCTGCCAGCGCCCCGAGCACGACGCTGGCGAGCGTCGCGAGGAAGGCGATGGTCAGCGAGTTGCCAAGCGCCTCCATCAGTGATTCATTGTGAAACACCTTCGCATAATATTTGAAGGTGAAGCCCTTCCACACGATGTTGGCCTTCGAGTCATTGAAGCTGAAGGCGATCAGGAACAGCAAGGGGGCGTAGAGGAACAACGCGACCGCTCCGACCCACGAGCGCAGCCACAGCCGGCGCGTATAATCGAGCGGCGCAATCGCGATGCGGCGGTTGAACAGGCTCACGTCCGCGCCTCGATCTTCTTGTTGCGCAGTGCCTGGAGCGCGATCAGGATGAAGGTCGCATACATCAGCACGAACGACAGCGCCGCGCCGAACGGCCAGTCGTTGGCGCGCTTGAACTGCCGCTCGATGACGTTCGCAATCATCTGGCTGTCGGTCCCGCCCATCAAATCGGGGGTAAGGTATGCGCCAAGTGCGGGAACGAAGGTGATCAGCAGTCCCGAAATGATTCCCGGCGCGGCGAGCGGCGCGACAATCCGCGTGATCGTCTTCCAATGCCCGGCGCCAAGGTCCAGACTGGCCTCGATCAGGCTTTTGTCGAGCCGGTCGAGCGCAGCGTAAAGCGGCAGGACCATGAAGGGCAAATGGACGTAAACCAGCCCGAGGATCACCGCGAAATTATTGTACAGCAGCGGCGCCGGCTGGAACGGATCGAAGCTCCCGAATCCGAGCAGCGCCGACAGCGCACTGCCCCCGTTCCACAGATGCTCGAGCTCGCGATTGGCGAAACCGCGCGTGCCGAGCAGTGACAGCAATGCGTAGGTGCGGATGAGGAGGTTGGTCCAGAACGGAAGCATGATCAGCAGCAACAGCCACGGCTTCCATTTGTTGCTGGCGAAGGCGATCGCCATCGCCACCGGGAAGCCGACAATGAGGCAGATCAGCGTGGTCAGTGCAGCCACCGCGACCGATTTCAGGAAAATGCCGAGGTAGAGCGGTTCGAGGGCGCGGCCGTAATTGGAGAAGGTCCCACTGATGTCGATCGTCGTCAGGCCGGTATTGCGGCCGAAGCTGTATCCCCAGACGATGGCCAGCGGTACGAGGAAAAACAGGACCAGCCACACCACCGGCGCGGCGCCGACTGCAGCGAAGAAGCGGCGATGGAGCTTCCAGTCCTGCATCTTCGCTCAAGCGGCGCGAACGCGCGTGAACGCTTCCTCGTAGAGCGGCTGCATGTCGGGCCGGAAGGCCGCATATTCGCACTTCGGCGTCATCGCCAGCGGCGGGAACACCACCGGGTTGTTCTTGTAGGAATCTGGCATCAGGGCCTTTGCCGCGGCATTGGGGGTCGGATAGAGAATCGTCTCGGTGATCTTCTTGCCGACTTCGGCATCGAGCAGATAATTGATGAAGGCGTGCGCATTCTTGGGATGCGGAGCACCCTTGGGAATGCACAGCGTATCCGAATTGAGCTGGCTGCCCTCCTTGGGGATGACGAAATCGATGTCGTCATCCTCGATCATCTTCTGGGCAATGTCGCCATTATACTCGAGCACCAGATCGACTTCGCCCTTGACCAGCAGGTCTTGGCCATTGTCCTCGTGGAACGCTTTGACGAAGGGTTTCTGTCGGATCATCATCTCCTCGATCGTCTTGATGTCCGCGACCGTCAGCGCATTGACCGACTTGCCGAGATATTTGCCATAGAGCCGGAACAGGTCGCCCGCTTCGGACAGGAGGGAAATGCGGCCCTTATATTCATCGCTGTCGAATAGCGGCTTCCAGCTGTCGGGAACCGATTTCACTTTCGACTTGCGGTAGCCGATGCCGAGCACGAGCCAGGTATAGGGCATCGAATATTTGCGCCCCGGATCGTAGGCGACGTCGATGAAACTCGGGTCAATGTTTTTCATGTTGGGGATCAGGCTATGGTCGAGCGGGACGATCATGCCCGCCGGCACCATCCGCTCGACGAAATCGTTCGATGGAACGATCACATCAAAGCCGGGGTTGCCGGCGCGAAGCTTGGCAAACAATTCGTCGTTCGTCGCGAACAGCGACATGTTGACCTCGGTCCCGCTCGCCGCCTTGAAATCGTCGAGCGTGGTTTCGCCGATATAGGTATCCCAATTGTAGAAATTGAGCTTGGGCTCCTCGCCAGTCGGGGCAATCTTGGCACTACCCGCGCCCGGCTTGGCGGCGTCCTCGCTCTTGCCGCAGGCGGCGAGGCCGCCGAGGCTGATGCCGATCCCGGCAACACCCAGGCCCTGCAGGATCGATCGGCGGTTGGCTTTCAATTCCCCAAGTGTGATGCGGCGGTCCATAGTCTCTCTCCCCTGCGAAGCGGTCCAGTCCAGCGTGCAATGCTGGACCCAAACCGGCGACGACGGAAGCCTTGATTGCGACTTTCTCGCCCTCACGATCTGGCGATGGTGACAGGACGACGACACGCTGGTCAATGCCAGTCGGTTATGCGACACCCAAGCCATCCGAAAAACCGATAGCTGCCATGAACATCACCTTCCGACAGATGCGCTATTTCATTGCCGTGGCCGAAATTCGCTCGATATCGGGCGGGGCGGCGAGCGTTGGTATTTCGCAATCGGCGGTCACCGACGCGATCCGCTTCATCGAAGCCGAGATTGGGGCAGAGCTATTCTCGCGCCACGCCAAGGGCGTCATCCTGACGCGCGAAGGCCAGCAGTTCCTGCGCCATGCGCGCAAGATCGTTGACGCGATGAACAATATTCGCAGCGGCGTTGGCAAGGATTCGGCAAAGGTAACGGGCCGGCTGATGATCGGCGCGACCCCGATCGTCACCGGCTATTTCCTGACCGACCTGCTTGCTCGCTATCGCCAGGCTTTTCCCGGGGTCGAGATTGTCGTGGTCGAGGAACGCAGCGATCATATCGAGCATATGCTGGTTAACGGCGAGCTCGACCTCGCAATCCTCATCGTGCCCGGCCTGTCGCGACCCGAGGCGCTTGACCATGACGTATTGCTGCGATCGGACATGCGCGTGTGGATGGCGCCGGGTCATCCGCTGTCGCACCACGACAGCTTCAGCCTGTCCGACCTTGCCCAGGAGCCGCTGATCGACATCACGCGCGAGGAACTCGATGCGGTTACGCGCAGCGTCTGGCAAGGTCATCCGCGCCGCCGCGCAGCTTATCGCAGCGCCTCGGTCGAGGCGATCCGCGGCCTGGTCGGGACCAATGCCGGACTCGCCATCCTCCCCGACCTGCTGTACCGGCCCTGGTCACTCGACGGTGACCGAATCCTCGCCAAGCGCACCCGCGAGCAGCTTCCCACGGTCGACATCGGTCTCGTCTGGCGCCGCCTGACCCGTCAGAGCGAGGTTGTCAGCATGTTCATGGAAACCGCACGCGGCAAGCGCACGATCCGCTAGAATCCTGGCGAAATTGACTTTTTGTGCGCTGCAGCATAATGAAGTCAGGACCGCGATGGACGCGGGTTTGCTTTCATCGAGACTTTCAATGCGTGCGCTTGCCCTTCTGTCGCTGTTCAACTTTCTGGTCGTGAGCCCGCCGCAGAAGCGCTGACGCCGGCTCAGGCGGTGCGCAGATACCATTCATAATCAAGCTCCGGGACGGCCGCGAAATAGCGGTCCTGCTCCTGTCGTTTGACGATTGAATAAATGTCGACGAAGCGCGCTCCCAGATAATCCTTCATGAGCTTCGAGGCGGCAAAACGGTCGACTGCCGCGAACCAGTTGGCGGGCATCGGATCGGCGTCGCTCGCCGCCGGCGCGTCATAACCATTGCCGACGATCGCCGGACCCGGATCGAGCTTTCCGCTGATCCCATGGTGTATCGCCGCCAACAGTGCGGCGACCGCCAGATAGGGATTGGCATCGGCGCCGCAAACGCGATGCTCGACATGGCGGCTGGCTGGCGACCCGGCAGGCACCCGGAACGAAACGGTTCGATTGTTGACCCCCCACGTCGGCGCGACGGGCGCATAGCTGTTGGCGCGGAAACGGCGATAGCTGTTGGCGTTGGGCGCAAATAGCGCAAAGCTGTCGGCCAGCAGCGCCTTCATGCCCCCGATCGCCTGGCGCAACACCAGTGACCCTTCAAGATCGTCGGCGGCAAAGGCATTGGCGCCGCTTTCGTCGAGCATCGAGACGTGGAGATGCATGCCATTGCCTGCGCTGTCGGCGAATGGCTTGGCCATGAAGGTGGCCTCCATACCGTGGGACAGCGCGGTCGCCTTGACCAGCCGCTTGTACATCACCGCTTCGTCGCACGCGCGCAACGCATCGGGCTTGTGGCGCAGCGTCAATTCGAACTGGCCCGGCGCATATTCCGAAATTGCGCTCTCGAGTGGGATGCCCTGCGCATCGGCACCCGCGTAGAGCGCGTCGAGGAAGCCGCGCTGGTCATCGAGTTCGGCGAGGCCATAAACCTGGATGTCTTCGCGCTGCTGTCCGCCGGCAGGCGCGGGGCGGGGACGGCCATCGGGCCCGCGCTGGGCGTCGAGCAGATAGAATTCCAGTTCGACGGCGACCACCGGGGTCAGCCCGATTGCGCCCAACCGCTCGATCACCCCGCTGAGGACGGTGCGCGGATCCAGGTCGTGCGGCGTGCCGTCAAGCTCATAGAATCCGGTCAGGAATTGCCCCGCATTCGTCCCCGCCCACGGCGCGGCGACAAGGGTCCCCGGTACCGGCCAGCAATGGCAGTCGGCGTCGCCCGTCTGCCACAACAGTCCGGTCTCCTCGACATCGCGGCCGGTGATGTCGGCGAAGGTCACCGAAATCGGCAGAAAGCGCCCGCTTTCATAGACCGCCAGGACCTCGTGCCGCCGCAGCCGCTTGCCACGCGGCACGCCGCACATGTTGGTGAAGATCATGTCGATCGCGTCGATCGCCGGATGGGCGTCGAAAAAGGCCTTAGCTTCGGCCAGGGCGTTGGGAATCATAAGCGGTCTTTCAGAGCGTAATAGAGGAGGCCGAGCGTCGCCAGCGGCTTGGCCAATAGCCGTCCGCCGGGGAATAAGCGATGCGGCAGGCCGGCCAGCAGGTCGAACCGCTCGGGCGTGCCGCGCAGCGCCTCGACCATGACTTCGCCGGCAAGTGTCGTGATCAGCGCGCCATGCCCGGAGAAGCCGTGCGCAAAATAAAGATTTCCGCGCCGTCCGATGTGCGGCAGCCGGTTCATGGTCACACTGACAATCCCGCCCCAGCCATACTCGATCGGAATTGCGGCAAGGTGGGGGAAGATCGCCGCGACGAACGGCCGCACGAACGCGCCGATGTCGGCCGGCGGTCGCCGCAAATAGCGTTCGCCCCCGCCGAAGATCAGCCTTTTGTCGGCCGACAGGCGGAAATAATTGAGCACGAAGCGGCTGTCGGCGACCGCCGCGTCGCTCGGCAGGATCGCCGCCGCTTCGGCGCCGAGCGGCGCGGTAGCGACGTTATAGTTCACCAGCGGCACGGTATAGCGACCGAGCGCTGGCACCAATTGCTCGGTCCAGGCGTCGGTGGCGATGATCGCGTGCCGTGCGTGTACCGCGCCCCGGTCCGTCCGCACGACCACGCCAGCGCCATCCTCGACCGATTCTACCCGGCTCTTCTCGTGAATCGTGACCCCCGCTGCGAGCGCTGCGTCGGCCAGTCCAAGGGCGTAATTAAGCGGATGGAAATGCCCGCCGAGCGAGTCGTAAACCCCGCCATGATAAGCATCGGTCGCGACATGTCGCCGAACGTCGTTGCGCTCGACGAGGGTCAGTCCGGTGCGCCCGAAGTCGTGCTCGAGCAGTGCTACCTCGCGGCGCATCGCCGCCAGATGGGCGGGCTTGTACGCCGCCTCGAAATGTCCCGACTTGAGGTCGCAGCTGATGGCGTGGCGCGCAATCCGGCGATGGACACGCTCGACCGCTTCCAGCACCACGTCGTGGATCGCCCGTGCGCGCTCGATCCCGAAGTCCGCCACCAGTTCGCTCGCGGACCAGCGCAGTCCCGGGATCAGTTGTCCGCCGTTACGGCCTGATGCGCCATGGCCGACGTGGTCGGCCTCAAGCACGACGGCGCGAAGGCCCGCTTCGGCCGCCGCCAATGCAGCGGACATGCCGGTGAAGCCGCCGCCGACGATGCACAGGTCATAATCCGCCTCGCCGGCAAGGGCGGGCTGGCGGGCGAAGGCATTCGCCGTTGCGACATAATAGTTGGCCGAAGTCGCGCCGTGCATCGCGTCAGACGCGCAGCAGCAGATGCTCGCGTTCCCACGAACTGATCACCGACTGGTAATTGATCAGTTCGGTTTCCTTGATCGCGTAAAACAGTTCGAAGAAGTCCTCGCCGAGCAGCGCCTTGACCGGGCGGCAGTGCGAAAAGCGGTCGAGCGCGACTTCGAGGCTGCGCGGCAGAGTGCGCGCGCGATTATAGGCATTGCCCTCGATGCTCTTGGGCGGCTGCATCCGATCGACCATGCCAATATAGCCGCACACCAGGCTCGACGCGATCGCCAGATAGGGGTTGGAATCTGCCCCCGGCAGGCGGTTTTCGATGCGTCGATTCTTGGCGTTGGAAATCGGCACGCGTAGCCCGCAGCTGCGATTGTCGGTGCCCCACTGGACGTTGATCGGCGCGTCGCTGTCCGGGTGCATGCGGCGGAAGCTGTTGACGTTGGGCGCGAACAACGGGGCAATTTGCGGCAGCAGGCGGGCCAGCCCGCCGATGTAGTTGCGAAAGGCGGCGCTGTCGCGGCCATTGGCCATCGTGAAGATATTCTTTCCGGATTCGACGTCGAGCACCGACTGGTGGATGTGCATCGCGCTGCCGGGCTGGTTGCTCATCGGCTTGGCGAGGAAGGTCGCATAGACGTCATGTTGCAGCGCGACCTGACGAACGATGCGCTTGAACAGCAGCACCTCGTCGGCCAGCCGCAGCGGATTGCCGTGGAGAAAATTGACCTCGAGCTGTGCCGCGCCCGATTCATGGATCATGGTGTCGATGTCGAGCCCGGCCTTTTCGCAATGCTCGTAGATATGCTCGATGATGTCTTCGAACTCGTTGAGTGCCTCGAGGCCGTAGGGTTGGCTGGCGGTTTCGGGGCGGCCCGAACGTCCGATCGGCGGGACGAGCGGAAAATCGGGGTCGGTGTTGCGCGAGACGAGGTAGAATTCGACTTCGGGGGCAATGACCGGCGCCCAACCCTTGTCGGCATAGAGCTGAAGCACGCGCTTGAGGATCATGCGCGGCGCGATCATCACCGGGTCGCCATTGCTGCTGAAGGCGTCGGCAATGACATAAGCGGTCTTGGTCTTGAATCCCGGCGCTTCGCAGATCGTGTCAGGGTCCGGCACCATCACCTGGTCGGGATCGTAGACCGGAACGATGTGGCCGACTCCATCGGGATATTCGCCGGTGATGGTAACCGAAAACACGCTGCCTGGGATACGGAGCGTGCCGTCCTTGACGCCCGACAGGAACTTGCCTGCTGGCAATACCTTGCCGCGCTGGACCCCGTTCATGTCAGGAACGATGCACTCGACCTCCGCGATCTGGTGCTCGGCAATCCAGCTGGCCAACTTGTTCGACATTCGGTTTTCCTCGGCGCCACCGGAGCGACGCCGTTCCCCTGCTGCCTTAAAAAGAGAAACTGAACGTTCGGCTGACCGACAGGACGGCCCCGGCTTTGCCGAGCGGATCGCCGCCAGTGTGCGACGTATCGACGTATGCCGCACCGACCGAGAAGCCGGCAACATCGGCGCTCACGCCAAGCGACCAGTCTCTCTTATTATTATAATATTGATTGTCCTCGATCCCGAAGGACGCGGTCAGGGTCAGCGGTGTGCCGCCGATCGGAAGTTCACCATTGACCCCGTAATAGATACCGCGCGTCGTCACCGCGACGCCCTGCGTCGGAGTGTAAGCGAAGATCGCGCCAATCGTCGCCGGACCGACGGCATGGCTGGCCGTGCCGATGAACTCCCAATAGTTGATGTCCTTGACGCCGGGATAGGCATAATAGGTGGCGTTGATATCGACATCGAATGTCCCGACCGTCTTGGCGAAACCGAACAGCAGGTCGACCTCGACATCGTCGCCGTCGTTGTCAGCGATGTTGGATCCCCACACCCCGGCATAGAAGCCCGATTCATGACTAAGCGTGATGCTCGGCTGGAAAGCGGGATCCTTGTCGCTCAGTGAAACGCCGCGGAAGCGATAGTCGCTGACCCCGGCGAGACCGATGTCGAGCGTGAACGGGCCGCTCGGTTCTTTCTCCGCATCGTCGGCCTTGGCGACATTCTGGCCCGCATCGACCTTTTCGCCGGAGGTCGCGTCCTGCGCCATCGCCGGCGTCGCCGCGAATGCCAAACCCGCTACCACAAGCTTCAAACCCCAGTTCGTGCGATGCATCACATTCCCCCTTGGCGGTTCGTCCCGGCACCCCTCGGGATGAGCGCGGACGGACATTCGCGTTACTGCATTGTCATGCTGGAACGTCTTGCAGCCAAACGCCAGCCTGAATCGGCTTGGACCAGCCATCGGTAAAACCGATGGAGCAAGCGGCTCCGTTTCTGCTTATGCCAAACCCGTGCGAGGCGTAGAGCCATCGCAAGATCCTGCCGTTTGGGAATTGCTGATGCTTGCGAATGACAGCCTCGCCGCGTTCTGGATGCCGTTCACCGCCAATCGCGCGTTCAAGGCGTCGCCGCGGCTGTTCGTATCGGCCAAGGACATGCACTACCAGACTGCGGACGGACATAGCGTTCTCGACGGCACTGCCGGACTGTGGTGCGTCAACGCCGGCCATTGCCGCGCTCCGATCGTAGAGGCGATCCGCCGTACCGCCGGCGAATTAGATTTTGGCCCGACCTTTCAGCTCGGCCACCCCTTGGCGTTTGAGCTTGCGACGCGGCTCGCCGCAATCATGCCCGCCGGGCTCGACCGGATCTTTTTCGCCAACAGCGGATCGGAAGCGGTCGACAGCGCACTCAAGATTGCGCTCGCCTGTCAACGCGCACGCGGGCAGGGAACGCGCACCCGCCTGATCGGCCGCGAGCGGGGCTATCACGGGACTGGCTTTGGCGGCATTTCTGTTGGCGGCCTGGTCAATAATCGCCGCGCTTTCGGCACGTTACTGAGCGGGGTCGATCATCTGCCGCATACCCACAGCTTGCCCGACATGGCGTTCAGCCGAGGCCAGCCGACCTGGGGTGCGCATCTCGCCGACGAGCTTGAGCGGATCGTCGCGCTCCACGGGGCGGAGACAATCGCTGCGGTGATCGTCGAACCCCTTGCCGGATCGACCGGGGTGCTCGTCCCGCCGATCGGCTATCTGAAAAAGCTGCGCGAGATCTGCTCCCGGCACGGCATTCTGCTGATCTTCGACGAGGTCATCACCGGCTTTGGCCGACTCGGTGCCGCCACCGCCGCCGAACGCTTCGGGGTTACGCCCGACTTCATCACGCTGGCCAAGGGGCTGACCAACGCGGCGGTGCCAATGGGAGCGGTCGCGGTGTCGCGCGAGGTCCATGATTCGATTGTCGAAGGCGGGCCCGAGGGGATCGAATTATTCCACGGCTATACCTATTCGGGCCATCCGCTTGCTGCGGCGGCAGGGATCGCGACACTCGACATCTATCGCGACGAGGCCTTGTTCGAGCGCGCCGGCGCGCTCGCTCAGTGCTGGGAGGACGCGCTTCATTCGCTGCGCGCGGCGCGCCACGTGATTGACCTGCGCAACCTCGGGCTCGTTGCCGGCATCGAGCTTGCGCCGCGCGAGGGCGCCCCCGGGCAGCGCGGGATGGAGCTGTTCCACGCCTGTTTCGATGCCGGATTGCTGGTTCGCGCGGCGGGCGATACGATCGCTTTGTCGCCGCCGCTGATCGTGACCGAAGACCAGATCGCAACGATGTTCGGCATCCTCGCCGACCAGATCGCCCTGCTCGCCTGAACTGGAGATAGCGTGCGCGTCGGCGTCCCGAACGAAGTCAGGAACCATGAGTATCGGGTGGGACTGACGCCGTCGCCGAAGCCGAGCTGGTGATCGGCGCCGTCCTCGTCCCTGGCGCCGTCTTCCCCACGCGCGACATGCTCAAGACGATGAAGCGCGGCAGCGTGCTGGTCGATCTCGGACTGGCGTTCGAGCTACTTTGATGCGGAGCACATCGGTTCAACCGATGGATGGACTGTTCCATTTCATATTTCGGGCGTAACCGTCCGGGGTGTACCGCCGTGGCATTGTGATCAACCGGAGCCTGTTCGATGACTGAGCTTAGCGGACTATTCATCGACGGCGCGGCATTCGTCGGGGAAGGCGAGGCCGAAGCGGTCAACGACCCGACCGATGGCTCCTCGATTGCCGAGCTTGCGGGGGCAAGCAAGTTGCAGGTCGACGACGCTGTCCAGGCCGCCAACCGGGCCTTTCCCGGCTGGTCGGCGCTGTCGCCGAAGGACCGCTCGCTGCGGCTCCTGCGGATCGCTGACAGCATCGAGCGCCGCCAGGACGAACTCGCCGAGCTCGAAATGCGCAATTGCGGCAAGCCGATCGGGACCGCCCGGGCGGTCGATGTCGGCAATACGATCGACGTGTTCCGCTTTTTCGCCGGCGCCCTGCGCACCGTCTCTGGCGTGCCAGCGGGCGAATACCGGAGCGGGTTCACCTCGATGCTGCGTCGGGACCCGTTGGGCGTCGTCGCCGGCATCGCGCCGTGGAATTACCCACTGATGATGGCGGCTTGGAAGGTCGCGCCGGCGATCGCGGCGGGCAACACGGTGGTCCTGAAGCCATCCGAACACACCCCGCTGAGCGCACTGCTACTTGCCGAAATCTGCGCCGAGTATCTTCCCGAGGGGGTGTTCAACGTCGTCACGGGCAATGGCGCCGACGTCGGCGCGACGCTGGCCGCGCACAAGCTGGTCAGAATGGTTTCATTGACCGGCGACATCGCGACGGGCCGCAAAATCATGGAAGCGGTCGCGCCGACGATCAAGCGGACCCATCTCGAGCTTGGCGGAAAGGCGCCGGTGATCGTACTCGATGATGCGGACATCGACGCGGCGGCCGAAACGATCGTCGACGCTGGATATTACAACGCTGGCCAGGACTGCACCGCCGCATCGCGCGTCTATGTTCAGGCGGGAGTCGAGCAACGATTGATCGATGCTGTTGCGAAGGCCATCGCCAATCTGTGCATGGGTGACCCGCGCGATGCGCCGACGACGCTCGGCCCGCTGATCACCGAACGCCAGCGCGACCGGGTTGAGGGGTTCGTCCGCCGCGCGGTGACCGACACGGGTGCCGAACTCGTCTCTGGCGGCAAGGCAGGGGATCGCGCCGGCTTCTTCTACGAACCGACCTTGATTGTTGGCGCGCGGCATACCGACGAGATTGTCCAGCGCGAAGTATTCGGCCCGGTCGTGTCGATGACCCGCTTCGACGATATCGCGCAGGTCGTCGACTGGGCCAACGACAGCGATTATGGCCTCGCCTCGTCGATCTGGACGCGCGACATCGGCAAGGCGGGGGCGATCGCTGCACGCCTGCAATATGGCGTGACCTGGATCAACACGCACAGCGTCAACGTCGCCGAAATGCCGCACGGCGGGGTCAAGTCGTCGGGCTATGGGTCGGACCTGTCGATTTATTGTCTCGAGCATTATACCACCCCCCGCCACGTCATGTTCAAGCATTGAGACCATGAACGCGCGGCCGGTCCTTGGCATCATCTGCTGCACCCGCACCATCGGCACCGAGCCGGCGCAGGTGGTGATGGAACGTTATGTCCGCGCGGCAATGCGCCATGCCGATGTGGCGGCGCTGCTCGTCCCGTCGCTGCCAGACCTGATGAGCGCCGCAGAAGTCGCGCTGCGGCTCGACGGCATATTGATGACCGGGAGTCCGTCGAACGTCGCCCCTGGTCGCTACGGCGATCGCGACGGCGGCGGTCCGTTCGATCCGGCGCGCGACGAGATTGCGATCGGGCTGGTCAAAGCCATGGCCGATTGCGCCAAGCCGATATTCGGCATTTGCCGCGGATTCCAGGAAATCAACGTCGCGCTGGGCGGGACCTTGCGTCGCGACACCAGCAGCAGCGATGACCTGATTCGCCATCACGCGCCCGAGGGAACCGGGTTCGACGCGATGTTCGAGTATCATCACGGCGTCACTTTGGCCAAGGGCGGGATGCTCGCGGCAGCCTTCGGCAAGCCATCGCTCGAGGTCAATTCGGTCCATTACCAGGGTGTCGACACGCTCGCCCCTGGCCTGTCGGTCGAAGCGACTGCTCCCGACGGATTGGTCGAGGCCTTTTCGGCCCGCCTCGGCGAGGCACCGCTGCTCGCGGTGCAATGGCATCCCGAGTGGGACGATGCCGACCCCGACAGCCGCACCTTCTTCAACCTCCTCGGTCGCGCGCTGCGCGGCGATCCCCTGACTGCATAAGGACAAAGGTCGATGGCCAACACGCCCCGCAACTATGACATCGCCGAACTCAGGCGCCTCGACGTCGCGCACCATCTTCCCGCGCAGCAGGATTATCAGCTGATCGAGGATCTCGGCGGAAGCCGGATCATTACCCAGGCCGATGGCTGCACCATTATCGATGGCGACGGCAATCGCATCCTCGATGGAATGGCCGGGCTGTGGTGCGTCACCATCGGCTATGGCCGCGACGAGCTGGCCGAGGTCGCCGCCGACCAGATGCGCGAGCTACCGTACTATAATACCTTCTTCAAGACCGTCACTCCACCGACCGTCCTGCTGGCGCAGAAGATCGCCAGCCTGACCGACAATCGGCTGCCGCACGTGTTCTTCAACACGTCGGGGTCGGAAGCGATCGACACGATCCTGCGCATGGTGCGCCATTACTGGAAGGTTCGCGGCGAGCCCCGGCGATCGGTGTTCATCAGCCGCCACAATGCCTATCACGGGTCGACCGTTGCCGGGGTCAGCCTGGGCGGAATGAAGGCAATGCACGCGCAGGGCGACCTCCCGATCCCGGGGATCGAGCATGTCCGCCAGCCATACCAATATAACGAAGGCGCCGACATGGACGCCGAGGCGTTCGGCCTCGCCTGCGCCAAGGCGATCGAGGACAAGATCCTCGAAGTCGGCGCCGACAAGGTCGCCGCGTTCATCGGCGAGCCGATCCAGGGCGCGGGCGGAGTGATTATCCCACCCGCCAACTATTGGCCCGAGGTCGAGCGGATCTGCCGCAAATATGGCATCTTGATGATCTGCGATGAAGTGATCTGCGGCTTCGGCCGGACCGGCAATATGTGGGGCCATGAAACGGTCGGGGTGAAGCCCGACATGATCGCCATGGCCAAGGGTTTGAGCAGCGGCTATCTGCCGATCAGTGCGGTCGCGGTTTCAGCGGAGATCGTCAAGGTGCTCAAGACCGGCGGCGATTTCGTCCATGGTTTCACTTATTCGGGCCACCCGGTCTGTGCCGCAGTGGCGCTTCGCAATATCGAGATCATCGAGCGCGAGGGCCTGGTCGAACGCACGCGCAGCGACACCGGTCCCTATCTGGCCAAAGCGCTGGCGAGGCTCGCCGAGCATCCGCTGGTTGGCGAAGTTCGCTCGGTTGGGCTCATTGGGGCGATCGAGATCGTTGCCGACAAGCGGAGCCGCGCCCGCTTTGGCGGAGCCGAGGGCACCGCCGGCCCGATGGTTCGCGACGCCTGCATCGCCAACGGGTTGATGGTCCGCGGCATCCGCGACACGATCGTGATGTGCCCACCGCTGATCATCAGCCATGAGCAGATCGATCGGATGATCGCCATCATTCGCCAGTCGCTCGATGAATCGATGTCCCACCTGCGCGCAGGCGAGAAATTACGCGTCGAGGAGGAAAGCGACCTGCCGCTCAGTTGACAGGTCAAGCCGCTTCGCCCGTCGCCATATCGCTTGCCCGCGCGGACCATTTTCGCGGACCCTGGAAGGCTGATTGCTGTCCGGTCTGACCATTCGAAACTCGATCCACCGATTACAGGCACGCTTCCAGGTAAGGCTGGTCGAAGCCGTATTGCCTCGCCTTGTCGAGCGTATAGGGACGCAGCCCCATCGAGCGATATTCGCCCATGATCTTGCCGTCGGCGCCTTCGTCCAGATATTCGAACTTGAACAATTCCTGGGTGACGATGACGTCGCCTTCCATCCCGATGACTTCGGTGATGTTGGTCGTGCGGCGCGAACCATCGCGCAGACGCTTGACCTGGACGATAAGGTCGACCGAGTCCGCGATCTGGCGGCTGATCGCCTCCTTGGGAATCTTGATGTCACCCATCATCACCATATTCTCCATACGCGCAAGGCATTCACGCGGAGAGTTGGAGTGAAGCGTGGCCATCGAGCCGTCGTGGCCGGTGTTCATCGCGGCGAGCAGGTCGAAACATTCCTGCCCGCGGATTTCGCCGAGGATGATCCGGTCGGGGCGCATGCGCAGCGCGTTGATGACGAGATCACGGATCGTGATTGCGCCCTGGCCTTCGAGGTTGGGTGGGCGAGTTTCGAGCGGTAGCCAGTGCGGCTGCTGCAGGCGAAGTTCGGCCGCGTCCTCGATCGTGATGACGCGCTCGCCGGGGTCGATCATCTTCGACAAAGCATTGAGCATGGTCGTCTTGCCCGAGCCGGTACCGCCCGAGATGACGACGTTCATCCGGCTGGCGCCGGCAATCTTGAGGCAGGTGGCCATCTTGTCCGACATCGACCCGAAGCCGCGCATCATGTCGAGCGTGATCGGTTTTTCGGAGAATTTACGAATCGAGATGGCGGTGCCGCGCAGTGACAGCGGCGGGATGATCACGTTGACGCGGCTGCCGTCCTGAAGGCGGGCATCGGCCAAGGGCGTGGTCTGGTCGACGCGGCGGCCGACCTTGTTGACTATCCGCTGGGCGATCTGGAACAGATGTTCTTCATCGCGGAACTGGATCTGGGCGAGTTCGAGCTTGCCCTTGCGTTCGATGAAGCACTGGTCGGGACCGTTGACCATGATGTCGCTGATCGACGGGTCGGACAGCAATTCCTCGAGCGGGCCGAGGCCGAGCAGTTCGTCGACCAGAACCTTCTCGAGCGCGAATTGTTCGCGGCGGTTGAGGGTCAGCTTGAGCTCTGCAAGCACTTCACCGATGATCGGACGAAATTCCTCGGCCAGCTCTTCCTTGCCGAGCGTCGCGGCGGCTTCGGGATCGACCCGCTCGAGCAATCGCGGAAGCACCTGTTCCTTGATCCGATGGACCGAGGCTTCGAAGCCTTCCTGGCGGCTGCTGCCGGATTCGGCGCTGGCATTCTGGCGGTTGTTGAGGCGCTCCATCGCGCCCAGCGGCACACCATTATTATCGGACGCAGCGCTGTCTTCACTGTTCGACAATTCCTCGACGGGAGGAAATTGATCCCCGCCGGCAGTGGATCCACCGGGCGAGGACTTCATCGGACGCGCAACGCC
>JANPMU010000215.1:0-26032 GCA_031427095.1 Sphingomonas sp. | reverse complement strand
CGACATCCGCACCGCATAGACGGTCAGCACCAGGAACCGGCTATCGGCATCGAGCAACCGCCGGCAATCGGCCAGCAAGGGCGCCAGATGCTCCTCCAGCCGCCACATCTCGCCCTCGGGCCCGCGCCCGAACTTCGGCGGGTCGAGCAGGATCCCGTCGTAGCGCCGTGCCCGACGCACCTCTCGCGCGGTAAATTTCGCGGCATCGTCGACGATCCAGCGCAGCGGACGTCCTGCCATCCCCGACAGCAAGGCGTTCGACCGCGCGCCCTCGACCGACTTTTTCGACGCATCGACATGGACGATCTTCGCCCCCGCCTCGCTCAGCAGCAAACTTCCGACCCCGGTATAGCCGAACAAATTGAGCACCTCCGCCCCATCGGCCCGGGTGCGCATATAATCCCACTGTGGCGCCATGTCGGGAAAGAAGCCCAAGTGACGAAAGGGCGTCAGCGATGCGGTGAATTTAACCCCGTCGCGCGCCAGCGGCCAGCCCGCCGGCACCGGCCGATGCTGGACCCAGCGCCCGCCGCCGTCCTCGTCTGATCCGGGGACAAAGGTCGCGTCGGGGTCCCACTCGCTCGAACCGGGCGCCCACATCGCCTGCGGTTCGGGGCGGACCACGCGCACCGCGCCATAGCGCTCATATTTGAGGCCGTGGCCGCAATCGATCAGTCCCCAGTCGGCCCACGGCTCGGCGACAATCGTCGCGAGGGGCCTCACGCGGCTATCGCCTGGGCTGCTCCGATCGACGCCACCGCCACCGGCCCGCCATGCAGTGCCGCGCCGACCGCCCGCGCTGCGGCCACATCGACGGCGCGCAACTGCGCCAATATTTCCTCGACCGGAACGATCCGCCCGAATATTTCGATCGACCGCGCCAGATGGTCGGCGCGCCCCTGCGGCGTCTCGAGCGCCATCAACAGCCCCGCCTCAAGCTGGGCGCGAGCGCGCTTGACCTCGGCTTCGCTCAGATCCTCGGCCGCTTGCGCGACGATTGCGCGCGCCATGCGCAGCGTCTCGGCGGCCTTGCCGCGATCGCTCGCGCAGCCGACCGCGAACAGCCCGGTGTCGGCATAGCCCTGGCCCCACGCGTAGATGCTGTATGCCAGCCCGCGCTCCTCGCGCAGCTCCTGGAACAGGCGCGATGACATCCCCCCGCCGACCGCCTGGGTGAAGATCGACAGCGCCGGAATTGCCGGGTCGGTGGCGGGTAGCCCGGGCAAGGCGAAGCTCCAATGCGCTTGTTCGAAGCTGCGCCGGTCATCGCTGTGACCCCCGGTGAAGGTCGCCGGGGCAGGCGTCTCGAAGCGCGATTCGCGCATGTCGCCGAACGCTTGCTCGGATAATGCCAGCAATTCGTCCTCGTCGACCTTGCCGCTGGCCGCGATGATCAGCCGCGACGGCGCATATTCGCGCCCCAGCCACGCGCACAGGTCATCGCGCGTGACCGCCTTGACGCTCGACTCGGTGCCCAGCACCGACCGTCCGATCGCCTGTCCGGCAAAAGCCACTTCGAACAAGCGGTCGCCGATCAAATCGTCGGGGGTGTCGAGGCATTCGCCCAATTCGGATAAGACCACCGACTTTTCGCGCTCGAGCTCGTCCGCATCGAATTTCGGCGCGCGCACCAGATCGGCGATCAGCTCGACCGCGAGCGCCAGATCACCGGGCAGGATTCGCGCATGAAACGCGGTCTGGTCGCGCGCGGTCCACGCGTTCAATGACCCGCCGACATCCTCGATCGCTTCGGCAATCGCCCGCGCGTCACGCTTGCCCGCCCCTTTGAACACCATATGCTCGACCAGATGCGCCAGCCCGCCGTTGCCGTCGGCCTCGGAGCGCGACCCGACCCCGGCATACAGCCCGATAGCGGTTGATTGCGCACCCGCGATCGGGTCGATCGCCAGGGTCACGCCATTGGCCAGGCGATGCAGCGATCCGGACATTCAGGCGCCCTTCGCTTGGTCGCTCGCGCGCAACCGCCCGCGTAGCGCCAGTCCATAGATCAGCAGCGCGATCCCGGCGAACAGGAACCATTGGACGGCATAGGCGCGATGGTTGTTGGGAATGCTGTCGGTTGACGGCGGCGCGCTCGCCTCGAGCCCCGCGAAGCCGGTGTCGGACACCAGCCGTATCACCATCCGCTTGTCGGGCGCGATGATTCCGCTGACCGGCCCGCCGCGCCAGCCCTGGCCGGCGTTGGGATCGGCCGACCAGCCGATGTCGATGCTCATCCCCGGACCCTCGGCGCCGGTGCGGCAATCGACGATGTGCGAAAACCCGCTGTCGCCTTTGGCATTGCTGCCTGCGGTCGCGCGGACAAAAACCGGGTCGAGGCACAGCCCCGATGCCCGCCGGAATAACGGCGGCCGGCCCTTATGGAGCACGCCGGGAAACGCGATCGGGGGGAGCGTCTGGGCCGCCTCGTAACGGCTGAGCAGCGCGTCCTTCCACTGCGCGCGCTGATACTGCCACACGCCAAGCCCGATCATCGTCGCGGCGGCGGCGGCAACCAGGATTGTCGGGATCAGGGGCAGGCGGCGGATCATTCGGCCAGCCGCCCTTCACGCGCGCGATGGCGATATTCCTGGGTGATCAGCAACGACTTGCCCAGCCGCAGCCCGGCCAGAGTCAGCCCCACCCCGATCGGCAGCCAGATGATATGTACCCCATAAGGCGGCGACCAGCGCAGTTCGACCATGATCGCACCGACCGTCAGGATGGCCCCAACAATCAGGATCAGGAACGCTGCGGGCCCGTCACCGACATTGAAGGCGGTAAAATCGAGCCCGCACGCACCGCACTCGGGGGCAAATTTGACCCATCCGGCGAACAGCGTCGGCGCGCCGCACTTCGGGCAATCGCCCTTGACGGCATGCGTCAGCGCGGATCGGATCGCCACCCGATCAGCCGTGGACCGGCGCGCCCCAGCCGCCCCAGACATAGATTGACACGAACAGGAACAGCCACACCACATCGACGAAATGCCAATACCAGGCCGCCGCTTCGAAGCCGAAATGCTGCTTGGGTGTGAAATGCCCCTTGTTGGCGCGGACCAGGCAGACGATCAGGAAGATCGTGCCGACCAGCACATGGAAACCGTGGAAGCCGGTCGCCATGAAGAAGGTCGCGCCATAGATATTGCCTTTGAAGGCGAATGGCGCGTGAATATATTCATACGCTTGGATGCTGCTGAACAATATGCCGAGCAGGATCGTCGCCAGCAGCCCCTTTTTCAGGCCCTCGCGGTCGCCATGGATCAGCGCATGATGCGCCCAGGTGACCGTGGTCCCCGAACACAACAGGATCATCGTGTTGAGCAAGGGGAAGCCGAACGGGTCGAGCACTTCGATCCCCTTGGGCGGCCATTGCCCGCCGACCGCGTCGACTGCGGAGGGGAACAGGGATGCGTCGAAAAATGCCCAGAACCAGGCGACGAAGAACATCACTTCGGACGCGATGAACAGGATCATGCCATAGCGCAGGTGCAGCGACACCACCGGGGTATGATCGCCGGCGTCGGCTTCCTTGATGGTATTGTTCCACCAGCTGGCCATCGTCACCAGCACCATCACCAGTCCGGCGATGGAGATGAATTTGCCGTACGGATTGGCGTGCAACCACATCACCGCGCCGCCGAACAAGGCCAAAGCGGAAAACGCCCCGATGATCGGCCAGGGATCGGGCGGAAGAATATGATAATCGTGGGTTTTGGTCGCGGCCATGGTTTGGTCCCTTGTTCTTGGCGCGGCTCTAGCCGTCTGTTCCGGTCTTTTCCACCGGGTAAAATGTATAGCTCAGCGTGATCTCGTCGATGTCGCGGGTATTGGGGTCGGTCCGCAGCTTGGGATCGACATAGAAGATCACCGGCATCCGCACCGCTTCGCCGGGCTTCAGCGTCTGCTCGGTAAAGCAAAAGCATTCGATCTTCGAAAAATATTGCCCGGCCTGGCTCGGGGTGACGTTGAACACCGCCTGGCCAGCGGTCGTCCGCGCGGTGTAATTTCTGGCGTCATAGTAAATCGTCGTGCGCGCGCCCGGCTCGATTCGCACCCGGGTCTGCTCGGGCTCGAACTTCCACGGCAGCGTCGGGCTGATGTTGGCGTCGAACCGCACCCCGATCGCCTGTTCGCTATATTGCGCGCCCGGCGCGAAGTCCGCGCGCATGGTCGTCCCGCCAAAACCGGTGGCCTGGCAGAACAGGCGGTAAAGCGGCACCGATGCGAAGGCGAGGCCGACCATCGCCGCGACCAGCAGCGCCATCCACATTCCGGTGCGGGCATTGCGCTGCGCCAGGCTGGTCACCGGTTGATCGTCATCTTGGCGATGGTGATCGCGAACATCAGCACGACAAACGCGCCCATCAGCCACGCCATCAGCGTCGCGCGCGCTTTCTGCTTGGCGCGGATTGCATCTTCATCGTTCATGCCAGCACCCACCGATCGACCACCAGCGCCCCGAACAGCGCGAACAAATACAGGATCGAAAAGGCGAAAAGTCGTTTCTCGGGTCCCATCTCGGCGGGCTCGCTCGCCCGGTTCAACAGCACCGCCAGACTCAACATCAGGAAACCGGCGCTCAGTCCGGTTGCAGCCACACCATAGACCCACCCGGTCAGCCCCAGCACCCATGGTGCCACCGCCGCCGCCGCCATTGGCACGCTGTACAGCGCGATCTGCCGCCGCGTCGCCGGGTTCCCCGCGACCACCGGAAGCATCGGCACTCCCGCTGCCGCATAATCCGACCGGACAAACAGCGACAGCGCCCAGAAATGCGGCGGGGTCCACAGGAATATGATCGCGAACAGCAGGACTGGCAGCAGGTCGATGCTGCCGGTCGCCGCGACCCAGCCGATCAATGGCGGGAACGCCCCTGCGGCTCCGCCGATGACGATGTTCTGCGCGGTCCGCCGCTTCAGCCATACGGTATAGACCAGCACATAGAACAGGATCGACGCCGCCAGGATCGCCGCCGCCAGAATATTGGCGGCCAGCGCCATCAGGATGACCGAGAAGATCGCCAGCCCGACCCCGAAGTGGAGCGCGGTCTGCGGTTCCATCCGCCCTGCAGGCAATGGTCGCCCGGCCGTGCGCTTCATCTTGGCGTCGAGGTCGGCCTCATACCATTGGTTGAGCGCGCCCGCCGCGCCGGCACCAAGCGCAATGCACAGCACCGCCGCGAACCCCAGCACCGGGTGTACCGGCACCGGCGCGGCAAGCAATCCGCACAGCCCGGTGAACACCACCAGGCTCATCACGCGCGGCTTGGTCAGCGCGAACAGGTCGCGCCAGTCAGCGGTGATCCGTGCAACCGCAATCGGCAGGGCTTCGGTTGTCATTGGCTCGCGCTAATCGATCTTCGGCAGCGTCTCGAACTGGTGGAACGGCGGCGGGCTCGACAGCGTCCATTCAAGCGTCGTCGCGCCTTCGCCCCAATAATTGTCGGGCGCCTTCTTGCCCGCCAACAGCGACCAGAACAGGTTGATGAAGAACACCGCCATGCCCGCCGCCATTACCATATAGCCGATGCTCGCGAAGTGGTTCCAGTAACTGAACGCCGGGGTGTAGTCGGGAATTCTCCGCGGCATGCCGTCGAGTCCGAGGAAATGCATCGGGAAGAAGATCATGTTGACCCCGATGAAGGTCAGGAAGAAGTGCACCTTGCCGAGCAGCTCGTTGTACATCCGTCCCGACATCTTGCCGAACCAGTAATAAAAGCCCGCGAACAGCCCGAACACCGCGCCCAGGCTCAGCACATAATGGAAATGGGCCACGACATAATAGGTGTCGTGCATATAATTATCGACCCCGCCATTGGCGAGCACGACCCCGGTCACGCCGCCTACGGTGAACAGGAAAATGAATCCGATCGCCCACAGCATCGGGGTTTCGAAGGTCAGTGAGCCGCCCCACATGGTCGCGATCCAGCTGAAGATCTTCACCCCGGTCGGCACCGCGATGATCATCGTCGCGGCGGTGAAATACATTTTGGTATTCACGTCCATGCCGATGGTGAACATGTGGTGCGCCCAGACGACAAACCCGACCACGCCGATCGCGACCATCGCATAGGCCATGCCGAGATAGCCGAACACCGGCTTGCGGCTGAAGGTCGAGATGACCTGGCTGACCATGCCAAAACCGGGCAGGATCATGATGTAGACTTCGGGGTGGCCGAAGAACCAGAACAGATGCTGGTACAATATCGGGTCGCCGCCACCGCTGGCATCGAAGAAGGCCGTCCCGAAATTGCGGTCGGTCAGCAGCATCGTGATCGCCCCCGCCAGCACCGGCAGCGCCAGCAGCAGCAGGAAAGCGGTGACCAGGATCGACCACACGAACAGCGGCATCTTGTGCAGGGTCATGCCCGGCGCGCGCATGTTGAAGATGGTGGTGATGAAGTTGATCGCCCCGAGGATCGAGCTTGCGCCCGCCAGATGGAGCGCGAAGATCGCCATATCGACCGCCGGACCGGCTGAGCCCGAAGTCGACAGCGGCGCATAGACGGTCCAGCCGGTACCCGCGCCAAGCCCGCTCCCGCCCGAAACGAACGCCGACCCGAGCAACAGCATGAACGCCGGGACCAGCAGCCAGAATGAGATATTGTTCATCCGCGGGAAGGCCATGTCGGGCGCGCCGATCATGATCGGGACGAACCAGTTGCCGAACCCGCCAATCATCGCCGGCATGACCATGAAGAACACCATGATCAGCCCGTGGGCGGTGATCAGCACGTTCCAATGATGGAGTGCCTCGTCGAAATTGGCGCCTCCGCCCGCTCCCAGCGGCCAGCCCATCGTCATCACCTGGATGCCCGGCTCCATCAGTTCGAGGCGCATGATCCCCGAAATCGCGCCGCCGATGATCCCCGCGGTAATCGCGAAGATCAGGTAGAGCGTGCCGATGTCCTTGTGATTGGTCGACATGAACCAACGCGCAAAGAAGGCCGGTTTGTGATCGGCGCCGTGATGCGTGTCGTGCGCCTCGTGGCCGGTGAGTGGAAGAGCGTTGGCGGTGGTATCGGTCATGCTGTGGTCCGCTCGATCAATTATTGGCGGTCGCGCGATCGGCGACGGCTGGAGTTGAGTCCGGTGCTGGAGCGGCGGCCGGAGGCATGCCGGCCGACGGCAGCGGCGCTGCGGCGGCGGGCACCGCAGGGACGCTCACCGGCGACGATCCGGTGCTGTCGGGCGCCGCTGCAGGTTTCGCTCCGGGCATCGTCCCGCCCTTTGACGCGATCCACGCGGCGTATTTCGCTTCCGAAACTACCTCGACCGCGATCGGCATATAGCCGTGGCGCGCGCCGCACAGTTCCGAGCATTGCCCGAAATAGACGCCTTCGCGCTCGACCTTGACCCAGGTTTCGTTGAGCTTGCCCGGCACCGCATCCAGCTTGGTCCAGAACGCCGGGACGGCAAAGCTGTGGAGCACGTCGTTTGACGTGATGATGAACTTGACCACCTTGTTGACCGGGATGACGATCCGCTCGTCGACGGCCAGCAAAGGCGGGCCATCGGCATCGGTCCGGAACCGCTGTCCGGCGGGGACGTCGGCCTTTTCCTTGAGCATGTTGGCGACGACTTCGAACCCGCCATTGTCGGGATATTGATAGGTCCAATACCATTGGTTGCCGATCACCTTGACCGTCAAGTCGGTCTTGGGCGGCGAATATTGATGGCTCAAAAGGCGGATCGACGGGATCGCGATCGCGACCAGGATCAACACCGGCACGACCGTCCAGATGACCTCGATCAGCGTGTTGTGCGAGGTCCGCGACGGGACCGGGTTGGCGCTGCGACGGAATTTGACCATCGCATAGCCAAGCAGGCCCAGCACGAACAGGCTGATGATCGCGCACATCCAGAGCAGCGGCCCATCATGAAAACTGGCGGCTTCGCGGCCAATCGGGGTGACCTGATACTGGATGCCCTTGCGACCGTCGGGAACGCCGATCCCGGGGGTCGGCGCGACATCCTCGGGCACGACGACGACCGGAGTCGCGCCGGGCGCGGGAGCTGCGGCGGCCGCACCCGGTTCGACCGCTGAAGGCGTTGCGCTGGCTTCAATCGCGGGCGGAGCCGCTGCCGTCGGCGCCTGTGCCGCTGCTGGAGTAAGCCCGGCCGCGGCCAAAGCGATTGCCCATCCAAGAAATTTCATTCGTACCCCGGTGACTTGATGTCCGACGCCAAGGCCTGCCGCCTTAAGCGGGCCCCGATTGGGCGGGCTTATAGGCGTAGATTTCGCCGCCCTCAAGCACCTCGTCCGAAGGTTTTCGAAGGGGTGGTTGATGCGCTTGGGACGGCGTCCTATTGGCGCAGGTCAAGCAAGGTGCCCAGCCCATGACCGAAGACGAGATCCTCGATGAATTCCGCGCTGCCGAGGCACTGCTCGAAGGGCATTTCATCCTCTCGTCGGGCCTGCACAGCCCCCGCTATTTGCAATGCGCGCGGGTGTTGATGGACCCGGCTCGCGCCGAACGGCTCGCTCGCGCGCTGGCGGCAAAGCTGCCCGCCGACGTCCGCGCCGCGGTCGATGCGGTGGTCTCGCCGGCCATGGGCGGGGTGATCATCGGCCATGAAATGGGCCGGGCCATTGGTAAGCGCGCGATGTTCCTCGAACGGCCCGATGGCGGGTTCGGGCTGCGCCGCGGCTTCGCGCTTGACCCCGGCGAGCGCGTGCTGATGGTCGAGGATGTCGTCACCACCGGCCTGTCGTCGCGCGAAGCGATTGCGGCGATCGAGCGGGCCGGGGCAATTGTCGTCGCCGCCGCCGCGCTGGTCGATCGGTCGGGCGGCACGGTCGATCTGGGGGTCCCGTTCACTCCGCTCATCCGTATCGACGTTGCGACCTACACCGCCGATGCGCTGCCCGTTGCGCTGGCGGCGATACCCGCGATCAAGCCCGGCAGCCGCAGCGTTGAGAATTAAACGCGCGTGAGCCACCACCTGCGCCTTGGGGTCAACATCGACCATGTCGCGACGATCCGTAACGCGCGCGGCGGACCGCATCCCGATCCGGTGCGCGCAGCCCACGCCGCCGCCGCCGCCGGGGCCGACGGGATCACCGCCCACCTGCGCGAAGATCGGCGGCATATCACCGATGCCGACATTGATCGCTTGATGGCCGAGATCGCCTTGCCCCTGAACCTGGAAATGGCGGCGACCGCCGAAATGCTGGCGATCGCGCTCGCCCACCGCCCCCACGCCGCCTGCATCGTCCCTGAAAAGCGCGAGGAACGGACCACCGAGGGCGGGCTCGACGCGGCGGCGCAGTTCGAAGCCCTGCGCCCGATCGTCGATCGCCTCGGCGAGGCCGGAATCCGCGTCAGCCTGTTCATCGAGCCATCGCCGCAGCAGGTCGAAGCGGCCGTGCGCCTTGGCGTGCCGGTCGTCGAATTCCACACCGGGCGTTTTGCTTATGTCGAAGGCGAGGCCCGAACGGCGGAATTGCGGCGCATCGCCGATGCCGCCGCGCTCGCCGCCAGCAATGGCATGGAGCCTCACGCCGGCCATGGCCTGACCTTCGCCAACGTCGCCCCGATCGCCGCCATCCCCCAGCTCGCCGAACTCAACATCGGCCACTTCCTCGTTGGCGAGGCGATCTTCACCGGGCTCGAGGCGAGCGTGCGCGCCATGCGTGCAGCAATGGACGCTGCGCGATGATCGTCGGCATCGGCTCCGACCTGTGCAACATCGATCGCATCCAGGCCTCGCTCGACCGGTTCGGCGAGCGTTTCCTTGCGCGTGTCTTCACTAAGGTCGAGCGCGCCAAGGCCGATTCGCGCCCGCTGACTCGGGCCGCCACGCTCGCCAAGCGCTTCGCCGCGAAAGAAGCATTTTCGAAGGCGGTCGGCACCGGTTTCAGGCATGGCGTGTTCATGAAGGACGTTGGCGTCGTCAATGCCCCCTCTGGCGCCCCGACGCTTCGCCTGACCGGTGGCGCCCAGGCCCGGCTTGACGGTCTTGCGCCGCCGGGCCACGCCGTCGATATCCACCTGACCATGACCGACGATCATCCCTGGGCGCAGGCGTTCGTCATTCTTACCGCGCGCAAGATGGAGAGTTGATTGACCGAACAAGGCCACAGCGCGACGATCGACGCCCCGGGCTCGACCACGCCGCCGCAGCCGGCGGTCTCCGGCGGGTCGGCAATATGGCGCGAGATAAAGGGCTTACTGTGGGTTCTGCTGGCTGTCCTCGCGTTCCACAGCTTCGTCGCCAAGCCGTTCTACATTCCGTCCGAATCGATGATGCCGGTGCTGCTCAAGGGCGACCGGCTGGTGGTCAGCAAATACCCATACGGCTGGTCGTGGGTGTCAGCGTCGTTCCACGTGCTGCCCCACTGGTCGGGGCGATTGTTCGGCAAGCTGCCCAAGCGCGGTGATGTCGTCATCGTCACGCCGCCCGGCCAGAGCGACGATTATATCAAGCGCGTCATCGGTCTTCCCGGCGACACCGTCGCGGTGACCGGCGGGCGCCTGATCCTCAACGGCCGCGCGGTGCTCTCGCAGGTTCGACCGTCGGCCATGGTTCCGCGCGATGCCAACGCGCCCTGCGGCCCGACCGAATTCGCCGGCTTCCTCGTCACAACCCCCGATGGCGCGTCTTATTGCCGGCTGCCGATCGTCCGTGAAACGCTTCCCGGCGGGGTCAGTTATGACACCATTGACCTCGGCGCGAGCCCGGGCGACGACTTCGGGCCGGTTGCGGTTCCCGCCGATCATGTCTTCCTGATGGGGGATAATCGCGACCGCAGCGCCGACAGCCGGTTCGCGCTCGGCCCGCCCGAAAACGGCCTCGGCGGTCCGGTGCCGTGGGAGAATATCGGCGGCCGCGCCGAATTCATCACTTTCTCGTTCGACGGTTCGACCCAATATCTGAATCCGTTGACCTGGTTCTCGTCGTTCCGCTCGGGCCGCGCCGGCCATTCCTTGCGCCCGACCAGGAGCTGAATCTTGGCCGAAACCCCGCTTGACCGGCACATCGAGCAGCCCGGCCCGACCGATTTCCACGACAGCCGGACCCGGCTCGAGTTCAAGCGCGCGGCGGTGTGGCTCGGGCTGGCGCTGATCATCGTCGGCGTCATCACCCTGGCCCACCCGCTCATCCTGATCGTCGGAGGGATGGTGTTCGCGGTCATCCTCGACGGCGGGGTTCGTCTCCTCGGCCGGGTCCTGCCCGTCCGCCGCGGTGTGCGCTTGATGCTCGTCATCCTGGTCGGCCTCGGTTTTCTCGGCTGGGTCGCTTATTATGCCGGGACCACTTTGGCGGCGCAGGCGGCGATCTTGCGCACGGTGGTCGAGGCCCAGCTGGCGCGGCTGCTCGAACTGGCCAACCAGAGCGGGATCATCGCGCCGTCGTCGCGCGCCAATATCGGCAGCCAGATCTTCGGATCGGTCGGCAAGCTGACCAGCGTCGTCGGCAGTGCGATTGGCGGCATTGGCAGTTTCCTGATGATCATCGTCATCGGGATCTTCATCGCCAGCGAACCGCGCCTCTATGATCGCGGCGTCGCCTGGATGCTACCGATCGGATCACGCGACAAATTCTATGCAATCACCGAGCGCGTGACCTTCAATCTGCGTCGGCTGATGTTCGGACGAATCGTCGGCATGCTGTTCGAGGGCATTTTCACCTGGGTCATGCTGTCGCTCGGCAATGTGCCGATGGCCGCGCTGCTCGGTCTGCTGACCGGCCTGCTGGCGTTCCTGCCCAACATCGGTGCGATCGTCTCCGGCGTGCTGATGGTTGCGGCTGGCTTCAGCGCCGGCAGCGAGCAGGGCATCTGGGCGATCATCACTTATTTCGTCGTCCAGAATGTCGATGGCTATCTGGTCGTGCCCTACATCGCGCGCAAGACGGTTGATCTTGCCCCCGCGCTGGTCCTCGCCGCGCAACTGCTGCTCGGCACTTTGTTCGGGATATTGGGCCTGATGCTGGCCGATCCGATCATCGCTTCAATCAAGGTCGCGCTTGAACAGTTGAGCAAATACCGCGCGGCTCAGGCGCAGGCGGACGCTGTGATCGACGCCAAAAGCTAGGGTTGCGGCATGCCCTGCGGCGCCTGCTGCTGCGACCCCTGCGGTTGTTGTCGAGCAGCTGCCATCAGTGCCGCGTCGGGCACGACCTGGACGATATGGACGTCGAATTCCAGGTCGGAATTGGGCGGGATCGGACCCGGGGGCGGGGTCGCGCCATAGGCCAGCGCGGCCGGGATGCGGATCGCGTAGCGACCGCCCTTCTGCATCATCTGGAGCGCTTCAGCGAACCCCGGGATGACCTGGCCCGCAATCATCGGTGCCGGTCCGCGACCTTCGCTGGTGTCGAATACCGTGCCGTCGATCAGTCGGCCTTCATAGTCGATCATCACGCCGTCGACCGCCTTGATCGCCGGGCCAGAGCCGGACTGGACAGTGCGGAACATCACGCCTGACGGGGTCATTTCGCCGCGCAACTGGCCCGCGCCCGACCAGGCCAGGGCCAGCGCCGCACCAACCAGAACGAGCAATGCGAGCCACAGCTTGGTGAGCGAGCCACGAGCGATCGGGCGAAGCGGAACCTGGGTGACGGTGATGGCGAAGGCCCCTGCAAAACTGGAAAAACCGCGACGGCCGAAGTCTAGCGGGCGGTGCCTTCGCGTTCCATCCGCTTGCGCTCCAGCTTGCGGGCGCGGCGAATCGCGGCGGCGCGTTCGCGCGCACGCTTTTCCGACGGCTTTTCATAATGACGGCGCAGCTTCATTTCGCGATAGACACCCTCGCGCTGCAGCTTCTTCTTGAGCGCGCGCAGCGCCTGGTCGACATTATTGTCGCGAACGATGATCTGCATAAAAAGTCCGTCGAACTCCCTTTGAAGCCGGCGCGAGACCGGCGAACACGGCGACAGCCCGACTGATTCGAGCGTGATTGCCACCGTCAATGAATGTTGTTCGTCGTAAGCGAGGCCCACGCCGGTGGCAGGCCCATTAGCAGCGGCCTTGCATGATATCAAGTTCGGCTGAGCGCACTGTTTATGGCCCGATTGCGACGAACCGCGGCAGGCGCGCGACGGAGGGGTGCAACAGGCTGATGTTCGTTATCGGCGATTTAGCTTTTCACTGATACAAGGATCGCTTGGTCCGGGGAGGGATGGATGTCGTTGAATCGGAGGCAAATGTTGCGTTGGGGTGCGGTTGGCGCCAGCGGTGCGATAATGTCTTCGGCAGCGAGTTCAGTCGGTTTGTCGGCGCTCGTCTTCCGCACGCCGCCGATGCTCTCACCGACCGTTGCTCCGCCGCTGACCGCGCCGTCAGGGGTCGATCCGCGGCTGTTCGCGCGCGCCAGGGCCGCACTCGAGTCGCATCGCGGGCTGGTGCGCCACTCCGATGTTATCGGCATTGTTGATTTCTCGCTCGCCTCGCGCGATGCGCGCTTCCATGTGGTGGATCTGATCAACGGACGGGTCGAAAGCCACCTCGTCGCGCATGGTCGCGGCTCCGATCCTGATCATTCGGGCTGGGTCGAGCATTTTTCGAACCGGATCGGGTCCGAAGCGACCTCGAACGGCACCTACGTCACTGACGACACGTATTACGGGAAATATGGCGTGTCGATGAAGGTCCGTGGGCTCGATTGGTCGAATAATAATGCCATGGCGCGGGCGATCGTCATCCACAACGCATGGTATGCGGAGCCCGAAATGATCACCGACCATGGCAAACTCGGGCGGTCGGAAGGCTGCTTCGCGTTCAGCCGGGCCAGCCAGTGGCGCGTGATGAGCCGGCTGGCATCGGGCCGGATGATCTACGCCGACAAGCTCTACGGCTAGGGTCAGTTTCCGTTAGACGGCACCGGCCCCGCGACCCTTAGTTTGTCGCGACCTTGGGGGTGGGTGCGGCAACGGTGCGGTTGAGCAGCGCGGCAATGACCTTGTCGTCGCGCTTATAGATGTCCGAATAATCGACAATCCGTCCATCGACCAGCGCGGCCGAGCTGAAATAGACGATGTAGACCGGTAGCGGCTTGACGAAATTGGCCTGCACCGACTTGTTGCTCGCCAGCGCGGCGTCGATCTTGTCCTGAGTCCATTCGCCGCCATCGTCGGCCAGAAGCTCCGACGCCAGGTCCATGATCTTTTCGGTGCGGATGCAGCCGTGGCTCAACGCCCGAGCGCGCGCGTCGAACAGGCCGCGGGCATTGGTGTCGTGCAGATAGATTGCGTGCGGGTTGCCCATCACGAACTTGATCCGCCCAAGCGCGTTCGACGGCCCCGGAGGCTGACGCCAGCGCTGAACCTTGCCATTTTCGCCCCTGACCGCGACATAGCCCTTCTTGCCCGCGACTTCCTTGGCGATGCTGTTCGGCACCTCCCACCACGGGTTGAGGATCACCCCGGTCGCCATGGCCGACAAATTCGGGGTCGGGGTCTTGATCGATCCAGCAATCGCGCGGTGCTTCCACCGGGTCACGCCGTCCTCGACCAGGGTGGCGTGAAATGCGGGCACGTTGACGATGATGTAGCGATTGCCAAGGTCGCGCGGCAGCCAGCGCCAGCGATCCATGTTGAGCTTGATGCGGTTGATCAGCGCGGCATCGCTCTTCTTGGCGACGGTCAAGGCATTCTTCAGCGCGCCATATTGCGGATGCAGCGGCAGCAGCCCGCGCAGGGCATCGGACACGCGATGCTGGTCGAGCGCGCCGGCCAGCAGCAGCGCCTGGCGATTGCCGTCGATATCATTGTCGACGACGTGCCAATCCTGCCGGGCGTCACCGCGAACATGGCCGAGCGCGAGGTCCGACGAAAGCGTGTTGAAGCGCTCGGTCGCGGCGCGCGAAACGATCAGCGGATCGCCCGAGCGCAGTGCGGCGGTCAGGCCATCGGCATCATAATCGCGCGGGTCGAGCCCCTCGGTTCCAACCGAGCCGATGAAGGCCACCAATTCCTCGGCATCCTCCAGTGCCCACAGCGGCGGTGGCAGGATGACCGGAGCGGCCGGCAAGGGTGCCGGGACGGTCGCCGCATAAGGGGCGACTTCGGATGCGCTCGGCGATTGCGCAGGTTTGGCGACCGGTGCCGCGACCTGCGCTGCGGTCAGTCCGAATGGAATCGACACCATGGTCGCGAACATGGCAATCGATCGAAGGTGCGGCGTCATTCTGTCCAACTCACTCTTTTTGCACGGCAACCCGTGGCCGTCCGTGGTTAATCTGGCTCATTGCGCCAATACACAGGATGAACCGCCACTGCCAGTGGCGCGCCGGTCACAGTTAGGGTTCGCCAAGCAAATCTTAAGTCTCTCGGTCTAGAACGAAAAGCGTGGTGAGGAGGGCGGTGCACGTGTCAGGCAAGTTCGGTCTTGAGGGCGGGATGATCCCGCGTAGCGTCAAGCGGGTGTTCGATCAGCGTGGTGAGCCGCGCGAAGCAGCCGACTCCTCGACTGCGGTGCTCAGTCATCGCGGACGCAACCATGTCGTTCGAATCCTTAATTTATCCAATTCGGGGGCGATGATAATTTTTCCGGTCATGCCGCATATTGGCGACGCGGTGACGCTCCAGTTGCTCGACTGGGGCCCGGTCGAGGGGCATGTGCGTTGGGCACGCGACGGCAAGATCGGGGTTAATTTCGCAAGCACCTTGGAATAGCGCCGATGGAGATGGGTTTTTCAATGATCAAGGCTCGCATCAGCGACGCAAGTGACGGCTCGGAACGGCGCAGGGCCGACCGCCATGACGTCGAGCTTGATGCCAAATTGCGCGAACTCGGCAGCGAAGGGGTTGAGGCGCGAGTCGTCAATCTGTCGGCGACCGGTTTCATGGCTGAGGCCGAGGGCATGTTCGAAGTCGGCTCGCGGGTGTGGTTGATCATCCCCGGACGGGAACGGGCCAATGCCGTGGTCAAGTGGGTCGCCGCGGGCAAACTCGGTGCCGAATTCGCCGAACCGGTCTCGGTCGGTGCCTTGCGCTAACGCGATCGGCCGAGGCTTGCCTTGACCATCGGCGCGATGTTCAACGCGATCATTTGCACGCCCTTATAGGTCGGGTGCATCCCGTCCGGCTGGACCATCCCCCTGACGGTCGTCACGCCAGCCAGAAAAAACGGGTAGAACGCGGCTCCGTGACGCCTGGCCAGCCGCGGATAGATCGCTTCGAACCGCTTGACATAGTCCGGATCGAAATTGGGTGCGCCGCGCATCCCCGCGAGCAGCACCGGGATGTTGCGTCGGCCAAGCTCGGCCAATATCGCATCGAGGTTGCGTTCGGTTTCGGTCGGGTCGAGCGCGCGAAGCATGTCATTGGCGCCGAATTCGACGATCACCAGGTTGGGTTTGGAGCCAAGTCCGTCGAGGGTCCAGTCGAGCCGCGCCCGGCCCGCCGCGCTGGTGTCGCCCGAAACCCCGCCATCGGCGACCCGGGCGGCAAGTCCGTGTCGCCGCAGCGTCGCTTCGAGCTGGGGCGCGAAGCCAAGTCCGGAGTCCAGCCCATAGCCCGCCGTCAGGCTGTCCCCGAAGGCGAGGATCACCGGCCTGGTCGGCGAGGCCACCCCCGCACTGGCCAATCCGATCAGCGCGACGATCATCAGGAAGCGGAGCATGGTCATAGCTTACGCCATTGCCGGAGCGCGGCAATCGCCTTAGCGCGTGGCCGATGTTCCAACCCCTGATTGACCTTCACGACATCCGGCTGACTCTTGGCTGCAACGCCGCGCGAACCGAGATCCTGCGCGGGATCGACCTGGTGCTGAACGAAGGCGAAACGCTGGCCATTCTCGGGCCGTCGGGTTCGGGCAAGAGTTCGCTGCTGGCGGTCATTGCCGGGCTCGAGCGCCCCACCAGCGGACGTGTGTTGCTGCTCGGCGCGGATGTCGTGGCGATGGACGAGGACAAGCTGGCGCGGTTGCGCGGGCGCTCGATCGGGATCGTGCTCCAGGCGTTTCATCTGCTCCCGACCATGACGGCGATCGAGAATGTCGCCGTGCCGCTTGAACTGGCGCGGGTGGCCGATGCGCGCGGCAGGGCGCGGGCCGAGCTTGCGGCGGTCGGGCTCGCCGCGCGAGAGGGGCATTATCCGACCCAGCTTTCGGGCGGCGAGCAACAGCGCGTCGCGATTGCCCGTGCGACCGCTCCGCGTCCGCGCCTGCTGCTGGCCGACGAGCCAACCGGTAATCTTGATGCGGCAACCGGGGCGGGAATTGTCGATCTGCTGTTCGAACGCGCAGGCATCGCCGGGGCGGGACTGGTGGTTATCACGCACGACCCGGCGATCGCCGAGCGGGCCGGACGGATCATCCGCATGGCCGACGGGCGGATCGTCGCGTGAACGACGCCCTGAGGCTCGCCGCGCGCGACCTTCGTGGCGGGCTCGGCGGGCTCGGCCTGTTGCTGATCTGTCTCGCGATCGCGGTCGCGGGGATCGCGGCGGTGACCAGCCTCAGCGCGGCGTTCCTGTCGTCGATCGCCGATAATGGGCGGAGTCTGCTCGGCGGCGATCTTATCCTCAGCGTCGCCCAGCGCGACGCAAATCCCGACGAGCGCATGGCGATTGACCGGCTGGGACGATCGTCGCGCAGTGTGACGCTGCGGGCGATGGTGGTCGGGCCCGATCAACGCGCGGTGCTGGCGGAACTGGGCGGGGTCGACGCCGCTTGGCCGCTCGCCGGACGGTTCGAGGTCGACTCGGGCGGCACCCGGCCGAATGGCGCCGAGGTCGCCCTCGGCCGCGAGCTGGCGGAGCGGCTGGGCGTCGGCCGGGGTCGCAGCGTGCGGATTGGCTCGAGCGTGCTGCGGGTCAGCGCGATCATCCGCAGCCTGCCCGGCTCGTCGGGGTTCGCGCTGGCGCCGCCGGCCATTGTCGACGAAGCGGGGTTGGCCGCGACGCGGCTGGTTCAACCGGGCAGCCTGACGACCACCCATTATCGGATCCTGGTCGCGCCCCCGGTCGATCCCGGTGCAGCGGGCCGCGCGTTTCAGCGTCGATTCGCGAGCGGCGGGTGGCGCGTATCTGACCGCAGCGACGCTGCCGGCGGACCCCGCCGTTTCGTCGATCGCGTCGGGCAGATGTTGCTGTTGATCGCGTTGAGCGCGCTGGCCATCGGCGGTCTCGGCATTTCAAGCGCCGTGGCGGCGTTCGTGGCCTCGCGCCGTCCGGCCATCGCGGTGCTCAAATTGCTCGGCGCGCCCACGCGGACGGTCGCGACGATGCTCGCGATCGAAATTGTCGTGATCGCTGCGGTTGCGATCCTGATCGGTCTCATGGTCGGAGCGGCGGCGCCGGCGCTGGTGGCCGACGCCGCTTCGGGCTTCCTGCCGTTACCGCTCGATCGCTCGCTCCAGTCGGCGGCGCTGGGTCAGGCCGGGCTGTTCGGCGTGCTGGTCGCGATTGCGGCGAGCTGGGGACCGGTTGCTCGCGGTGTCGAGGAGCGCCCCGCCGAGGTGCTTCGCGGCGACCTTCCGGGCAATGGCGAAAGGCGCGCGCGCAGCTTGCGGGTTCCGTTGGCGGCGATGGTCGCCACCGCGGCGCTCGCCATCGCCAGCGCGAGCGATGCATGGTTGACCGCGATCGGGATAGCCGGGGTCGCGGTCGTCGCGGCGGGGTTTGCCGGTCTGGGCTATGGCCTGCGCTGGCTTGCCCGGCACCTGCGTCATCGCGGCGGTCCGCTGGCCCGGCTGGGGATCGCCGCGCTTGATCGGCCGGGCGCCGCGACGGTCCGGCTGTCGGTCGCTTCAGGGCTTGGATTATCGTTGCTGCTGATGCTGGCCGGGGTCGGGTCGAGCCTGACCCACGAACTGCAATCGAATATTCCGCGCCAGGCGCCGGCCTTGTTCCTGGTCGATATCCCGGCGCGCGAACAGCAGCGCTTCGCCGCTTTGGTCGGCTGCAACGCACCTGGCGCCGAGCTGCGCATGGTGCCGACGCTGCGCGGCCCGGTGGTCGCGATCAACGGGACACGCGTGGTCGATATGCCTTCGATTCCCGAAGGCGCGTGGGTGCTTCGGGGGGATCGCGGACTGACCTTCGCCAAGTCCCTTCCGCCCGGCAATCGCATCGTCGCCGGGCGCTGGTGGCCACAGGATTATGCCGGGCCACCCCTGATCTCGCTCGATGCCGATGCGGCCCGGCTGCTCAATCTCAAGCTCGGCGACACCTTGACCGTGGCCGTGCTCGGTCGACCGATCGAGGCAAGGATCGCTTCGTTCCGCGAGATCGACTGGCGCTCATTGGGGTTTAATTTCGCAATCATCTTCGCCCCCGGCACGCTGGAAAAGGCACCCTATACCCTGCTTGCGACGATCGCGCCGGCGAGCGGGCAATCGATCGCCCCGGTCGAACGCGCGCTGACCCGCGCGCTGCCGATGGTCAGCGCGATCCGCGTGCGCGATTTGATCGACCAGCTTGCCGCGATCCTCACCGGGCTCGATCGCGCGGTGCGCACCGCGACGGGCTTCGCGATTGCGATCGGGATCATCGTCCTTGCCGGATCGGTCGTCGCGACGCGCCGTTCGCGTGAGCGCGACAGCGTCTTGCTCAAGCTGGTCGGCGCGACTCGCGGCGAAGTAGTCATCGTCCAGTTGATCGAGTTTGCGGCGCTGAGCATGGCCGCGGCACTCGCGGCCTTCGCGACCGGGGTGGCAATGGCAGCGGCGATTGTCCGATGGCTGTTCGACCTACCGTTCGCGCCCGATTGGGCGACGCTCCTGATCTTGCCGCTGGCGGCGATTGCCGTTGCGACGGGTGCCGCGTTGCTCGCGGCGCTGCCGGCGCTAAATGCTCGCCCGGCGGCGGCGCTGCGCGCGCTTTAGCGGCTGTTTCAGCTTCGCGGGTGCGGGCCGGTGCCGTCTCACTGAAACAGACATCACGGTGTTCGCCTGACCGGCACGGCGGCATTGCACACGTCAACGCCCCCCGCTGCGGTCCTGTAGAAGTCGTCCTGGCGATTGGCGCGCAGGCGCAGATATTGGCCGAATGATGCACTGGTTTCCGACAGATATTCAAAGCTTGGTCGCTCGGTCGCGGCTAGGCTGCTGACCAGACGGATGCGGCTGATCGGTCGTACCCCTAGACCGTCCTTGTAGAATCCGAGCGCCTCGGTCCCGCGCGGAAGCGCGCTTAGCGCCTCGATCCCCTCAATCACCCGGCCAACGATGGCGATGTTCCGGTCGAGCTGGCGCGGGGCGTGCCCGATGATCGCGTAAAGCTCTCCGCCCGACCCGGTGTCCGGAGCGAGGTCCCGCGCCACTCCGACGGTCGCGTAGCAATGCGTCAGATTGGCCCGCCCCGTCCTGGGATCATAAGCGATCGGCCAGCCCAGCGTGTGGCCAATTTTGGCGGCATAGGCGTCGCGATCGGCCATGGGTCGGATTGCCAGGCCCTTGAGAGAGCGGGTATATTCGGCGGGCGGTGTAGCGATGACGCCGACCGGGATTGGCCGTTCGACATCGCCGATCCCCCACTGCGCGACATAATTATCCTGGACCCGATAAACTGCGGCACCCTGCCAATAGGTCGATTTGGCCAGCAACCGAATATTGGCGACGTGGACCGGGGCAAAGGTCGGGGCGAGCTGGATAATGACCCGGGCGCCGCCTTCGAGATCGACCAACACGAGATCGTCGGGCGCAATCGGACGCCACGCCGACCGCGGCGCTGCGGCAACGATATCATTGGGAGTGAGTGGCTTGGGTGCCGGCGCCGCGGCAATCAGCAGAGCGGGGAGGGCCAAAGTCAGCAAGCGGCGCATCCGGGTCTCCACGAAAAGCGTATCGGTGGCCAGCATCGGCGCGATGTGCACGAAGCTCAACCCCCGTGGCGCGGGGCGCTGTGGCTGGCTATGGCGGCGCAATGTATCTTGCCACGCTGATGCTGCTCGGATCTGGCGAACTGGGCCGCGAATTCGCCATCGCTGCCAAGCGGCTCGGGTGCCGGGTCATCGCCTGCGATCGTTATGCCAATGCTCCGGCCATGCAGTGCGCCGATGCGGCGGAAGTGTTTTCGATGCTTGATGGGTCGGCGATGCGCGCTGCGGTCGAGAAGCACCGGCCCGATGTCATCGTTCCCGAGATCGAGGCGATCGACACTGCAACACTGACCGCGCTTGAGCACGAAGGGTGGCGCGTGGCGCCTTCCGCGCGCGCTGCCGCGCTGACCATGAACCGGGATGGCATCCGCGATTTTGCCGCGAAAGAGCTTGGCCTCGAGACCTCGCATTATGTCTTCGCCGAGAGTCGCGCGGAGGCCGTCGCGGCTGCCGACAGCGTCGGGCTGCCATGCGTGGTCAAGCCGGTCATGTCGAGCTCCGGCAAGGGGCAGAGCGTGGCGCGGACGGTCGAGGCGCTGGGCGCGGCGTGGGACTATGCCGTCGCCAATATGCGCGGCGACCGGTCGCGCGTGATCGTTGAGGCGTTCATCGCGTTCGACAATGAAATTACCCTGCTCACGGTGGCGACACGGCAAGGCGTGACTTATTGCGCGCCGATCGGTCATCGTCAGGACGGCGGCGACTATCGCGAAAGCTGGCAGCCTGCGGCGATGTCGGCGGAGACGCTCCGGTCAGCGCAGGACCAGGCGCGCAAGATTGTCGAAGCGCTTGGCGGATACGGAATTTTCGGCGTCGAATTCTTCATAACCGGCGATCGGGCGATTTTCTCCGAACTGTCGCCGCGCCCCCATGACACCGGAATGGTCACACTGATTTCGCAATCGCCCAACCAGTTCGAATTGCACGTGCGCGCAATTCTCGGGCTGCCGATCCCGATGATCGCTTTGGCCGGACCGGCGGCGTCGGCAGTGATCCTGGCCGATCGGGAATCCACGGACTTCAGTTTTGACGGGGTCGGCGACGCGCTTGCTCAAGGCGGCGATGTCCGCTTGTTCGCCAAGCCGATGACCTTGCCGAACCGACGGATGGGAATCGCGCTGGCCCACGGCGCCTCTGTCGAGGAGGCGCGCGCGAAAGCCAGCGCTATGGCCGCAAAGGTGCAAATTATTTATGGCTAGCATTTGCATAAATATGCATACTCATGCATATTGATCGAATGAGTATGCGGGTCGCGATTCTTGGGGCTTCGGGATATGTCGGCGGAGAACTCCTCCGGCTGATCGCCACGCATCCGCAGTTCGAATGCGTTATCGCATCGGGCGCGTCGAGTGCACGCAAGCCGTTCGAGGCGCTCCACCCGCATTTGGCACTGGCCTATCCCGGGCGGTGTTTCGAGGCCTATGAACCGGACATGCTTGATGGCTGCGACCTGGTGATGGCGGCCTTGCCTCATGGTCAGAGCCAGCGTCTGGTCGATGACATTATCAAACGCGATCTTCCGCTGGTCGATTTGGGCGCTGACTTCCGGCTCGACAATGCCGCGCAGTATCGGCGCTGGTATGGCGAAACCCATTCACGGCCTGAACTGCTCGGCAGTTTCGTCTACGGGCTCCCTGAATTCGCCCGGCACGCAATCGCCGGGTCGAGGCGGGTCGCCGCTCCGGGGTGTTACCCGACGGCAGCATCGCTGGCGCTCAAGCCGCTGATCGACGCCGGACTGATCGCGCGCGAAGGGATTATTGTCGATGCCGCATCCGGGGTGAGCGGTGCCGGGCGGGCGGCAAGCGCGGCCACCCAATATTGCGCGGTGGAGGGCAATTTCCGCGCTTATGGGCTGCTTGGTCATCGCCACACTGCCGAGATGGAGATGATGCTTGGCGGCGAAGTGCTGTTCACGCCGCACCTGGTGCCGATCAGCCGGGGGATCCTCGCCACCTGCTATGCGCAGGCCGTTGGGCCGTGCGATCCACTCGAAATTCTGCGCGAAGCCTATCGTGGGGAGCGGTTCGTCCATGTCGGCGACACGCCTCCTGAAACGAAATGGGCGGCCGGGTCCAACGCGGCATTTGTCAGCGCGCGATACGACGATCGGACCAAGCGGGTGATCGCGATCGCGGCGATCGATAATCTTGGCAAGGGCGCTGCCGGGCAGATGATTCAGTGCGCCAATTTAATGCTTGGGCTCGACGAAGGCGCCGGGCTTGCGAATATGGGGATCTATCCATGAGCGTTACCGCCCCGTTGGGCTTCGTCGCGGCCGGCTGTCACGCCGGGGTCAAGCGCAACCGGCTCGACTTCGCCATTCTTGCCACCGATGACGGCCGGCCAGTCCCGACCGCGGCGGTGTTCACGACCAACAAGTTCACCGCGCCACCGGTCGAAGCGAGCCGCGACCGGCTGCGCGCCAACGGCGGGCGTGCGGCGGGAGTCGTGGTCAATTCGGGCAATGCCAATGCCGGGACCGGCGCCCCCGGGCGCGCCGATGCCGAGGCAATGTGCGCCGCCGCCGCCGCCGGAGTGGGCTGCGATCCGGGCGACATGCTGGTCTGCTCGACCGGGCTGATCGGGATCGCGCTTCCGATCGACAGGCTGACCGATGCCGCGCCGCGGCTGGGCCAGCGGCTGTCGCGCAAGGGCGGGCATGACGCGGCGCGCGCAATCCTGACGACCGATACGGTGGCGAAGGAGGCCTTGGTTGAGGGTGACGGCTTCAGCGTCGGCGGGATGGCCAAGGGCTGCGGGATGCTCGCGCCGAACATGGCGACGATGCTCGCCTTCCTGACGACCGATGCCGACGTCGCGATCGATGCGCTGCAGCCGATTCTGTGCCGCGCTAGCGACGCGACCTTCAACTGCCTGATCACCGACGGCGCGACCTCGACCAACGACACGGTGATGCTGTTCGCCAGCGGCCGGCGCGGCAAGCCCGACCTCGCGAAGTTCGAGGATGCGGTGCGGCAGGTGTGCGAGGAACTGATGCTCAAGATGGCGCGCGATGCCGAAGGGCGGACCAAGCTGGTGGTGATCCATGTCGTCGGCGCGGCGAGCGATGCCGAGGCGCGGCATGCGGCGCGGTCGATCGGCAATAATCAGTTGATCAAGTGCAGCTGGTACGGCGCCGACGCCTATTGGGGGCGGTTGCTGGCGGAGGCCGGGTCGTGCGGAATCGCGTTCCGGTCGGACAGCGCGCGGGTTTCCTATGGCGGCATTGTCGTGGCCGACGGGGGCGTTGAAATTCCCCATGATACCAAAGCGGTAGCCGCACATATGGCGGGTGAGGAGATCGCCATACTGGTCGATCTGGGGCTTGGTTCGGGAACCGGCCGTGCGGTCAGCGTCGACTTGGGCCCGGGTTATATCAAGGAAAATAGCGCGACGTCATGATTACCCCCAATGAAACCGCGAGCCTGCTGATCCAGGCCCTGCCCTACATCCGCCGCTTCACCGGCAAGATCGTCGTGCTCAAGGTCGGCGGGCTGCCGATGACCGATCCCGAGCGGGCGCGCAGCCTGGCGAAGGATGTGCTGCTGCTCCACAGCGTCGGCATTCGCCCGGTGCTGGTCCATGGCGGCGGCCCGCAGATCGACGAGCTGATGGGCAAGCTCGGGATGATTCCCCGGTTCCGCGACGGTCTGCGCGTCACCGACGGCGAGACGCTCGACATTGTCCGGATGGTGCTGGTCGGCAAGATCAACCGCGAGCTGGTCAATGCCTTGAACGCGCTCGAGCCGGTCGCGGTCGGAGTCGCGGGCGAGGACGGGCGGCTGCTTACTGCGGCGCCGATCGACCCCGCTTTGGGGTTCGTCGGCAAGGTCCGCGAAGTGCGCGCGGGGCTGCTCCACGCTTTGCTCGACGACGGGCTGGTGCCGATCGTATCGACGGTCGGATCGGACCCAGCGGGCCAGCCGTATAACATCAACGCCGACGACGCCGCGTGCGCGATCGCGGTGGCGATGGGGGCCGAGAAACTGGTTTATCTGACCAGCGCCCCCGGGCTGCTCGACGACCCGGCCGATCCATCGAGCCTGGTCCACAGGCTCACTCCGCAAGAGGCGCGCGAGCGGATCGCGGCAACCGGAGTCAGCGGCGGGATGATCCCCAAATTGCTCGCCTGCGCGGAGGCGGTCGAAGGCGGGGTGGCGAGCGCGCACATGATCGATGGTCGCGCCGAACATGCCATATTGATCGAACTGTTCACCGACAGCGGCGTCGGCACGATGGTCTGCGCCGAAGCGTAAATGGGCGAGCGGCGGCGATGAGCAACGGCAAACCGCAGCGCCAGCGGATGATAAGCGACTGGATCCGCAGCGGTTCGGTCGGAAGCCAGGAATGGCTGGTCGATCAGCTCCGTGAGGCGGGGATCAGCGCGACCCAGGGGACCGTGTCGCGCGATCTCGACGAACTGGGCGCGATCCGCTCGCGCCGCGACGGACAGCTTCGCTACGCCCTTCCCGAAAGCCAAGGCGCGGCACTGGCGGATCTCGACCAATTGCTGGCCATCTGGGTCCTGACGATCGAAGCGGCGGGAAATCTGGTCGTGCTCAAGACCCCGCCGGGATCGGCCAATCTGGTCGCCAACGCGCTTGATGGCGCCAATCTGCCCGAAATCGCGGGGACGATTGCCGGGGACGATACGATCTTCGTCGCCCTGCGCGACGGGGTCGTGCCCGGCGCGGCCGCCGCCGCCTTGCGCGCACGCCGGTCAAACGCCTAAACTCGGGCGTCGCCGAAGCGGCAGTTTGAAGGAAAATCCAATGCGCGCTGTCTGGTTTGCAGTTTCCCTGTCGATCGTGCTCGCGAGTTGCGGCAAGCCGCAGCCGGCCACGCCCGACGTTCCGATCGTGGTGCGCAGCGAGGCTCAGAACACGCTGCACAAGCTCAGCGACCTCAACCGCGCGATCGGGCTCAAGCGCGCGATTTACGATTCGGGATCGACCTGCAAACGGGTGGTCAAATCAGGCTATGTCGCCGAGCATGCCAATCTTTCGATGTGGACTGCGGTTTGCGACGACGGCAAGCAATGGGCGATCTACGTCGGTCCCGACGGCAGCGCCCAAGTCCGCAACTGCGCCGACCAGGCCCGGTTCAAACTCCCCGCCTGCGTAATCGCGGCGAAGGCGAAGGCGGGCGGGTAAGCGGTTGGGATTGCGATTGGTGCATTTGGCAAACTGTCACCGTTTCGCTCAATCACAATCCGTCGTTTGCTTGAACTCGCCGGTGGCCGAGCGTTCCTTGATCGT
>JANPMU010000214.1:0-2255 GCA_031427095.1 Sphingomonas sp. | reverse complement strand
TCTTCTCCTCTATTTCTAGCATGGGAGAAGATGCCGGATCCAGGTCACTTAAACTATGCGTGATCCCCCTTAGGTACATTCCCTTAGCCCTGATGCGCCGATTGCGGCTAAGCACGATGCCATGGCAGCGCAAAGCGAAGTCGATCGGGAAAATGGCGTCGTCGGAGAGCCGACGGTCTTCGCGCTCGAAGCTCACCTCCATTCGATCCTCGAAACCGTCCCCGATGCAATGATCGTGATCGATGAGCGGGGGCTCATCCTGTCGTTCAGCGCCGCTGCTGAACGCATGTTCGGTTTTTCGGAGGCGGAACTGCTGGGTGAAAATATCAGCACGCTGATGCCCTCACCCGACCGCGAACGCCACGATCAATATCTCGAGGATTATCTGGCAACCGGGGAGCGGCGGATTATCGGTATCGGGCGGATAACCACTGCCAGGCGTCGCAATGGCGCCGTCTTTCCCATCGATCTGCATATCGGCGAGGCCCAAGCTGGTGCCGAAAAGATCTTCACCGGCTTCGTCCGCGACTTGACCGAGCGTCAGGCGACGCAGCGGCGACTGCATGATCTTCAGGCAGAGCTGGCCCACGTCGCGCGCGTTACCGCGATGGGGACGCTGGCGACCGCGCTCGCCCATGAACTTAATCAACCGCTCACGGCCATCGCCAATTATGTCGAAACGGTTCGCGACTTGCTGCACGACCCGAGTGATGATGTTTTGGAAGTCGTCCGCGAGGCGCTCAGTGAATGTGCCACGCAGTCCGTGCGCGCCGGTCAGATCGTCCGCCGTTTGCGCGACTATATTTCTCGTGGAGATGTCGACCGGAAACCGGAAAGCCTGAAGCAGCTCGTCAGCGAGGCGAGCGTGCTTGCGATGATCGGGGCTGGTGAGCGCGGGGTTGAAATTGAAGTGAAGCTGGATTCCGCCTGCGACCAGGTGTTGGTCGATCGCATACAAATCCAACAGGTCATTCTCAACCTTGTCCGCAACGCTTTCGAAGCGATGGAGGATTCGCCAGTTCGGCGTGTGCAGATTTCCTCGAGTCGCGAAGCGAGCGGATCGATTCGGGTGACAATCGCGGACAGCGGCCCCGGTCTGGATCCCGAATTGGCGGGACAGTTGTTCCAGCCTTTCAACAGCACCAAGAGCCAGGGAATGGGGCTGGGTCTCTCGATCTGTCATACAATCATTCGCGGTCATGCCGGCCGGATCTGGGCAGAACCCTCGGACATCGGCGGCACGGCGTTTCATTTCACCTTGCTTGATGGGGCGGGAGACTAAAATGCCCCCCCCTGACCGTATCGTCCATCTGGTCGACGACGATGAGGCGATCCGGCGGTCGGCGAGCTTCATGCTCAAAACCTCCGGTTTTAATGTGCAGACCTTCGTTTCAGGCTTGGAGTTGCTCGAAGAGCGGGCGTTGGCGGCAGGCTGCATCCTTCTCGACGTGCGCATGCCCGATATGGACGGGCTCGAAGTTCAGCAAGCGCTCCGCGCGCGCGGAGTAACCCTCCCCGTGATTGTCATGACGGGGCATGGCGATATCGATGTCGCGGTCCAGGCGATGAAACATGGCGCGGTCGATTTCATCGAAAAGCCGTTTGAAAAAGCAGTCTTGCTCGGCGCGATCGAGGAGGGCTTCGCGCGACTCGAGAACGCCGGCCGAAGCCGGGCTCGCGCAAATGAGGCCCGCGTTATGCTGCAGGCCCTGACCCCGCGCGAGAAGGATGTCCTGCTGGGTCTGGCGCGTGGCCACCCGAACAAGACAATCGGCTTCGAACTGGGAATCAGCCCCCGTACCGTCGAAATCCACCGTGCCAATTTGATGACCAAGCTCGAGGTTGCCAGTCTGTCCGGTGCTCTCCGGATCGCTTTCGCTGCTGAATTGGACGAAGCCGGTGACCAGCGTGGCAATCCGACTATTGAACGTCGGTAATCCTGAACGGCAGCTTTTCGCCGTCCGGCTCTGTCAGAGTGATACATTCGCCAATCCGCATCGGATGTGCGTCCAGGCGAAACACGGTGTCATCGCCCTCCTCCCGCGATTCATAAGCGAATGCCCAGCCCTTCGCCATCCTGATCACATGGCCGCGCAGATCGGGCTGGCTTGGCCAGAAGCGGCGCACCGTGGCACGCCTGGGGCAAGCCCGGACCATCTCCTCGTCAATCAGACCGCTCGCTTCAAGCGGCAGGTGAAGCAGATAGCAGCGGTGAGGAGAGCCCTGCGGAAACTGAGCAGCGCAGGCGAGTTCCA
>JANPMU010000213.1:0-11701 GCA_031427095.1 Sphingomonas sp. | reverse complement strand
GCGCGCGGGGTGCGCCGGATCCGCCTGACCGGTGGCGAGCCGCTCGTCCGGCGGGGGATTGTCGAGCTGGTCGCGGCGCTCGGGACCCGGCTCGGCGACGGGCTCGAAGAGCTCACCATGACCACCAACGCAACCCAGCTTGCGAGGTTCGCCCGCGACCTGTTCGCGGGCGGAATCCGGCGGATCAACATCAGCCTCGACAGCCGCGATCCCGCCCGCTTCGCCGCGATCACCAGGCGCGGCAAGCTCGACCAGGTGCTCGGGGGAATTCGCGCGGCCAAGGCGGCGGGGCTCGCGGTCAAGATCAACATGGTCGCATTGAAGGGTGTCAACGAGGACGAGATCGAGGAGATGGCGCGCTGGTGCGGTGCCGAGGGGCATGGCCTGACGCTGATCGAAACCATGCCGCTCGGCGAAGTCGAGGAGCAGCGGATCGACCGCTATCTCCCGCTCGATGAAGTCAGGCGCGCGCTTGAGCGGAGCTTCACGCTGGTTCCGGCGATCGTCGCGGGCGGCGGACCGGCGCGTTATTTCGACATTCCCGAGATCGGGCTGCGGCTTGGCCTGATCACTCCATTGACCAATAATTTCTGTGCGGGGTGCAACCGGATCCGGATCGCCGCGACCGGAACGGTCTATGGCTGCCTTGGCCATGACCAGAAGGTCGAGCTTCGCGACCTGCTGCGCTCGGGCGGGACCGACGCGGTCAATCAGGCGCTCGACGAACTGCTCGCGGGAAAGCCGATGCGGCACGATTTCGAGATCGCTGCGGCAAGGCCTGCGGTCGCGCGGCATATGAGCGTCACCGGGGGCTGACGGGAGGATGAGCCCCGCTGAGATGGTCGCGGTGGCGCTGCTGATGGCTGCCGCAGCCACGCTATATTCCTCGGTCGGGCATGGCGGGGCATCGGCCTATCTCGCGATCATGGCGCTGTTCGCGCTCCCGGCCGAGGTGATGCGGCCGACCGCGCTGGTCCTCAACCTGCTGGTTTCGGGAGTCGCTGCGGTGCGCTTCCTTCGCGCGGGGCAGTTCAACCTGCGCCTGTTCCTGCTTGGCCACCGCCGTGCACACCCGTCCGTGCGAGCCCATGTTTGATCGAGGCACCTGCCCCGTCAATAGCTGCTAGACCAAGGATCAGCGCTGCGCAGCCGATTGACCATGCGTAGAAGTACAGCTTCAATGGGAGAGCCAAGCGATTGAAGTCCATGAAGCGCCGGAGCACGACAATGACCTTGACCGCGGCGATTGTCACGATTGCAGCGATCGCGCCCATCTGCGTTCCGAGGTGCGCAGCCGCCCAGAAACTCGTAAGCGTCGCGGCGACGAGAAATGTCCACGCAGCAGTTTGACGGCGTTCGGTCGGACTCATCAGTGGGACGGCAGTAGATAGAGCATCGGGAACAGGAACAGCCAAAGCAGATCGACCATGTGCCAATATAGCGCGCCCGCTTCGAGCCACGGTACGCCACCGCCTGACTCTGCCTTTGGTCGATGCAAAGCCGCGATCATCGCGACCAACACCACCAGACCGATCACGTAATGGAGAAAATGAATTCCCGTCAGAATGAAGTAGAGGGTGAAAAAGCCGTTGGACGTCGGAGTGATGCCTGCGGCGAGCTTGGCATGATATTCGGCAATTTTCAAAATTGCGAATCCGCCGCCGACCGCCAGTCCTCCGACAAGGAGCCGCTTTGCACTTTGAAACCGACCCGCGTCGGCTGCCGTGATCGCGAGAGCGACCAGCCAGCTGCTGCTGATCAGGATCAGCGTGTTGGCAAGACCAAGTGGAATATCGAGGAGCCGCGCCGAGGCATCGAACAGCGCGGGCTGCTTGAGCCGCTCCGACATGAAGACAATGAAGAAGATCGCGAATCCCGCGCAATCCGCAGCGATGAACGTCCAGATGCCGGGAGGCGCGATTTTCTCGACGGGATGGATTTGACTTTCGGTCCGCGCGTCAGACACGGACGCTCCGCTCGGCATGTTCGCGTTCGAGGCGGGCGATCGCTTTCAGCGTGTAAATCGCGATCAGCAACCAGAACCAGAAGAACAAGCTGAATTCGATCCAATAGTTCAAAATGCCGCTCCTGGAGAATGGACCGTCGGGGAAGAAAGGCACCAGAATGAGAAGGAGGAAAGAAATCGCGACCCACAAAGTGAACCACCCGAGCCATTTCGGCATCAAAGGAACGCTTCGGCGATCGTTGATGATACAGATCGCCAGCGGAACCATTTGCAACGAGGTGAGATAGGCGACGTCGAAGAACATCCACCCCATGTCGTAGAGCATTTGAATGACGGGCGCGGGCATCACATCGGGCCGGACCGAAGCGGCAAGCCACGCCATGCAGGGTATTTCAAAAACCAGAACGGTGAATCCTGCTCCCCAGATCTGAATGGTCGACAGGACGTTATTATCTCCCTCCGATGCCTCCATCACCTTGGCGATCCCGATACCCCAGACAAGATAGAGCCCCGATACCGTCATTTGTCCGACCATGCCGATCCGGATCAGCCACGCATTGGATCGAACCTGCGCCGCGAGTTCATCCGCAGGGAGCGCGGCGGAATAGGGTGGCACGTTCTGCCCGAGAACGCCCCAGAACAGGAGAGTGGCCACAAGGAGGATCGGGCCCGCCCATCCACAGGCGCGAACATAACGGAATGGATTTGTCGGCGGGACGCCCGCATTGACTGTCTCAGGCATGAAAACTCAACTTCCTCAAATGCACCGGCAAGCACCGCTTGGTCTATTTTAGGGGCGCCTCGAAAAATACTCTCGCGATCAGCCGGAGGCACCTCAGGCGAGAACGTAAAATGATTTGAAACGAGAACAAAGCGGAATCATTCGGAGTCAATTGCCGGGGCTTTACGAGCTACAGCTATTTTTCGAAATACCCTTAAGTCGGAACGCTTGAATTCTGGCGCCCGTATCGAAAATACCGATTTAGCAGAGTAGTTCCTGCTCGCACGCCGAAAGCCGAACAGCGACGCCGTTGAGCACGGAGTTGATCGAGGGCCGATCGAACAGTCTTTCATCGATAATCGCATTGGCATTCGTACCCGCATGGCGATTTGCGATCGTCAGCTTGGTCCCCGCCAGGTCATGGCCCCAGCCATGCGGCGCGCTCACGACTCCCGCCATAATCTCGTTCGACACTTCCAGCCTTATCAAAACCGACGAAATATCGGTCGCGACGCGGACGATCTCGCCGTCCGTCAGCCCCCGCTCGGCCGCATCGGCGGGGTGTACCAGCAGCGTGCAGCGTTCCTTGCCTTTCGTCAGGACATTGAGATTGTGCATCCAACTATTATTGGAGCGCATGTGCCTGCGACCGATGAGCAAGAGCTCATCCGGGGCGCGTTCGGAATCCCATTCGCCGAGCAAGTGATCAATGTCCGCAACAATGCGTTCGGGAGCGAGGTCGATCATCCGATCGGGTGTCGCAAGCAGCCCGGGCAGTTGAGGCTCCATTGCACCAAGATCGATGCCTTCGGGCGTTTCGGCGATACGGGCCACTGTCAATCCGTCCGAAACCTGTCCGAACGCGTCTCCATAAGGCCCGGTTCGAACCAGGATGTCGAAGAGACGATCCGGACCCCGGACGTCCCCGAGCATCTCGCGGGCCTGCGCCAGGTCGATCGATCCGCATTTCGGGTTCTGACCCTGTGCGACGAATTTTTCCAGCCAGCTCGTGACGAACTCTTCCTCCACCTGCTCTACCGAAACCCCCTTGAGCCTCGCGACGAGCTCCAGGAAGATGTCCCAGTCGTGCTGTTGGCCTTCCTCCAACGGGAAGATCGCGGGAGTCCACTTGGCGATCTTCCGAACCATGAACGGGATGTAGAAGAAGTGGAAGTTTGAGTGGGTCGCTTCGGACGGGCTGGGCAGGATGACGTCTGCATGCCGGGTCGTCTCATTAATGTAGATGTCGAGCGAAAGCATGAACTCGAGGTCGCTGAAAGCCTCGTCGAGGCGACCACCATTCGGGTGAGACAATACCGGATTGCCGGCCATCGTGATGAAGGACCGCACCTGCCCTGTTCCGGGCGTCAATATTTCATCCGCGATCGCGGCGGTCGGCAGAACGCCCGAGAGTTCCGGATAGCCCTTCACCCGAGACTGCCAACGATCAAATGGCGGCGTGCCGTCCTCGAATTTCTCGGCATAGAGCACCGCCGGGACAATCCCGACCGGGAACATCGCGCCGCCCGGCCTGTCGAGATTTCCCGTCAGGATGGTGATGAGATCCTGCAGCCAGCAGCAGAGCGTTCCGAAGCGCTGGGTGCAGGTGCCGGTCCGACCGTACCAGACCGCGCTTGGGGCGGCCGCGAATGCTTCCGCAAGCGACCGAATCGTTTCCGCCGGAACTCCGCAAGTTCCGGCAACCCGATCCGGAGAAAAAGGCGCGGCGAGTTCACGCACCTGTTCGAGGCCTTTCGAATATTCCCCGACCCGGCCAAGATTGACCAGGTTCGACTCGAAAAGATGATGGACAATGCCGAACAGGAAGTAGGCGTCGGTGCCCGGCAAGATCGGGATGTGCTGATCGGCAAGCTCGGCGGTCTCGCTTCGGCGAGGATCGATCACGACCACCTTGCCGCCGCGCGCGCGGACGGCCTTGATACGGTTTGGCATTCCCGGAGCGGTCATCAAACTCCCGTTCGAGATCGCCGGATTGCCCCCGTGCACGACGAAAAACTCGGTCCGGTCGATGTCGGGCACCGAGATCACCGAGCAATTGCCATACATCAACAGGGACGACAGAACTTTGGTAATGTGATCCACGCTGCCAGCGCAGTAGATTTGTGGTGTAGCCAGCGCCTCGAGCAACAATGTGCTGTAAAGGAGCAGGCCCGGATGGTGCGCCGTCGGGTTGCCAATGTAGAATCCGATGGACTCGCGCCCATGCTTGTCCTGAACCGCCTTCAGCCGGGCAACGGTATAATCGAGCGCCTCTTCCCAGCTCGCCTGTTCGAAGCGGCCGTTCCGCTTGATGAGCGGTGTCGTGATGACATCGGGATCGTGATGCAACTCCTTCATCGCATAGGCTTTTGGGCAGATATAGCCGCGGCTGAACGGATCATTCGGATCACCGCGTACGCCGGTGATCGTGCCGGTCTTCACGTCTGCCGAAACCAGCGTTCCACAATGGGCCTCGCAAAGCGGACAAATCCGATGATGAGTCGAGAGCGCAGCAGGCTCGAAAGATTTACTGGCCTTCGCGATGTTCACACCCTGTCTCCACTGACGTCTGCGGGTCGTTCAAACAGCAGCCGCGACCGATTTAGTCCGCGCGATCGAGCTGCGCGTTACATTGACCGGTATCGCCGACATGCGCGGCATCGAGTTGAGCGGATCCACGTTGCGGTCAGTCGTGATCAGCATGTTTGTCGACGAGCCGTGGCTGGAGGGATCGAGATTCTCCCCCGGAAGACCGCCCCAGGCGACAGCCATCGAAATCACTCCTGATCGTACCGCCGGATCGCTCTCGACAATGGCTTCGATGCTGGCGTGATCGGAAGTGATCACCACCTGGTCGCCGCTCGCCAGGCCGAGGGCGGCGAGATCGCCAGGATTGAGATATGCAGGGTTATACGGATTGCGCTTGCGCGTCGTCGCCAGATGGAGCCCGATCGAATTGTAAAAATTGCGCATTCGCCGAGTGGACAGCAGGTGCGTGAAGCTTCGACCGTCGCTCCGGATTCCTGGTTCGGCTTGCAGGTCGCGCGCGACCTCCGCGATTTCGTCGCGCACATCGTCGGGAATGACGTCAAACGTGGCGGTCGCATCCGGGCGCGGTGGCTGGACGATCGTCTGGGCCTCGGCAAACACCTTGCCCGAAGGATGTTTTTTGATCTCGGTCAGAGGGGCCAACGGATGCTGGCAGCGGATTGCGAGAAGTTCGTCCGTCGTCGGAGGCGTGTCGCGATCGAGCACCGTGCCGCAGAACGTAAGGGACTTGCCCAGCCGCTTCGCGATTGCCCAGAAGAAGTACCACTCCTCGATGACGTCCGACCCTTCCGGGGGCTTGAGAATCGGCGGCGCGTAGCCCACCCAGGATTCGGGAAAGAAAGCGAAACCATAGGCACTGACTGGCAGATCCGCTCGCTCATACTGCATTCGGGGCGCGATCACGTAATCGGCGAGCCGCGCTGAGGTGCTCATATAGGGATCGATCGACACGCGCAGGTCCAGCGCTTCGAACGCCCTCAGCATCTTTTTCTGATCGGGCATCAGGCTTGCGAGATTGCCCCCGCACGAGATCAGGCACCTGACCTGTTCGGATCCCGGCGTCAGAATCTCGTCGGGAAGCGTTCCGGTCGTCTTCTCTCCGGCGAGCGATCCCACGCCGCGGATGCGGCTGGGCGGGGCGTTCCATGACGTGCGCGACGGCGCAATCACCTCGGCGCGGAATTCCATCGGCGGGGTCATCATGTCGACGCTCATCACGCGATCGCCGGCGCGGATATAGCGACCGCAGACCACATTCAGGCAGTCCGCCATGTGCTGCATAAGGTTTGAATGCGGTGCCATGCTCGGGCCGGTACCCGTGTAGGCTGCGCCTTGCCGAGATTCCCGCGCGAACAGGGTCGCAACCGCGCGCAAGTCCCCCGGCTGGAGACCCGCATGGCTTTCCACCTTGGTCTCGGTAAACGGCTCGACCGCGACGCGCAGGCGCCGCATTGCATCGGGACCGACGTAGCGCTCGCAGAACGCTTTATCCTCCCAGCCCTGTTCCAGAATCAGTCGGATTAAGCCCGCAAGAATGGCCGGATCGTTGCCGGGCAGTGGCTGGATCGCCAAATCAGCGAAGCCCGCCGTCTCGGTGCGACGCGGATCGATGACGATCAGTTTGAGGCCCTTGGCCTTCGCCGCTTTCAAACGCTTGGTCGGATCCGACGCGAGGAAGCCGAGCAGCCCATGCGAAAGCAAGGGGTTGGTTCCGATCAGCAGGATGACGTCGCACTGATCGAGCTGGAGATTGCCCCCCGCCCAGCCACCAAGGCGCTCGAACGAAAGCGTCTTGGCGGATTGATCGATCGTATAGGACGTAAAGCGAGAGCGCGACCCGATTGCGTCAAGGAACGCGGCCTGCATCGACACCGCGGTCGAATTGAAGATCGATCCGTTGCCGAAATACACCCCGACCGAGTCGGGTCCGTACTGGTCGATCGACTGCCGAAGTCGGTCGGCGATTTCGTCCAGCGCCTGTTCCGATGCGATCTTGTCGAACGCGCCCTCGGCGTTCTTGTGCACCGAGTGCAACAGCCGTGTCGGCCCGTGATGCGCCTCTTCGGCCTGAAGGCCCTTGAAGCAGGCATAGCCCCGAGTGAGCGGATGATCACGATCGCCGCGGATATCGACGATGCGGTCGCTTTTGTCGACGGTGAGCACCACGCCGCAATGCCCAAGGCAAATGCGGCAGAAGGCCCGCTCTGTGCGTAGCACCTCAGTCAAAGATCACCTCTTCCGCACTCGCGAGATTTCGCGCAGTGTGCCCGGCTATCATCTAGATGAATCTGGCGCAACGCAATCGCAGAGAGTGACAGCGTGCGTCCGCGCGCGACAATAATGATCGGGGCGCCACGCCCGTTCGCAAACGCAAGGGGGTGATATTCAAATGCCGGTAATCGATCCGTTTCCGAACAGATATTTATCGGATGACGTGGCGGTGACGGAAGTTGCGGGGCGGGCGGTGTAGAGCCTCGCGATGCACTTGTCCGATCGGCGCAGCGAGACCTGGAATCATTTAGAACTTATAGCGCACTTCGGCGAGGCAGGTCCGCGGGTCGCCGGGGATGACCGTATTGGTGGTGAACAAAGCGCCAAGCGGAAGTCCGCCGACATAATCGACCTTGTCGGTGACATTCTTTACAATTCCGGCTCGCCCGACGTCTCGGCCCGCGTCCGTCCACCGTGGGCAAGGAAACGACTGGCTTCCATGTCCTTCACTTCGATCAATGCCCGACTGATCTTCCGCTGGTTGCACGGACACCGATGATAGGCTCTGCGGAGCGGGAGGTGAACGATGGCGAAGGTTGGGAAGCGCTATTTTACGGCTGAGTTGGCGGGTAAGTCCGCTATTGTCGTCGGCAAAGGGCATTTGAGAGCGCGCTGGATGGTGCCTCAGTCGGCCCGAAAAAGGCACGATTCTCCCGGCCGCAATTCGGCAGTAGCGGTTGTTAAGGCCGTCAATCTTGACGCAGCGCGCCGCTCTCGTAAATAGACTTACCAATTGTGGAGAGGTCGAATGTCATTCGCCCGGCTGAAGCTGACCCTGGACGCGGTTCCGACCGAATTCGGCTTTACCGGCGACGCGCGCGATTTCCCGCTCAAGTCGCAGTTCGATCGGAACGTGCCGGGGTCGGTTTCGTTTTTCAAGAGCGTCGAGACATGCAAGGCGGGCGCGACAGCCGCTGAGCGCCGCACGCCGACATCCTGGGGAGGTTGACCATGTGGGCGTATCCGGAGATCCGAACGGTCGGCCAATATCCGGAATATTGGGCGCGCCACGATCCCGATCGAGGCGCGCTTCGCACGCTCGGGCGGACCGTGTCGTTCGGGCAATTCGATCGGATCGCCAATCGCGTCGGCAATTATTTGTCGGACGTGATCAACGAGCCGCGGACGCTGATCGGCTTCATCGGCCGCAACAGCCTGGATTTTTATTTCGCGTTGTTCGGCGCCGCCAAAACGCGGAGCGGGCTGGTCATCTATAACTGGCGGCTGTCCGTTCCCGAACTGTCCGCACAGATCGAAGATAGCGGTGCGCGGGTCGCGATCGTCGAACGCGACTGCGAGGCGATGTGGTCCGCCGCCTGCGCGCTCATGAGCGAGCCGCCGAAGACGATCTGGATCGATGAGCAAACGTCGCTCGAAACGATCGTCGCCGAAACCTCGTCGCAACCGCCCGGGTTTCACGTCGAACTCGAGGATATCGCGTTTCAGCTCTATACGTCGGGAACGACCGGAAAGCCCAAGGGCGTGATGCTGACGCACGGCGCGACCAACCACATGCGTCTGTCAGAGCATCTCGAGCCGGCTTATTCCTGGCAGGCGGGCGACAGCTTCGTGAATGGCCTGCCCAATTTCCATCTGCTCCACATCGGGATCATGCTGCAGTGCCTCTATAACGGGGTCACGATCGACATCGTCCGCCAGTTCGACCCGGCCGCGATGCTGGATGCGATCACTCGTATGAAGCCCACGCTGCTGACGCTGACACCGACGATGCTGCAGATGCTGCTCGATCACCCCGCCGCCGCCGTCACCGATTTCTCGTCAATAAGGCTGACGCTTTACGCCGGCTCACCGATCTCGCTGGGTCTGATCAAGCGCGCGATTACGGTCATGCCGGGGCAATTCATGCAATTTTATGGATCCACCGAGTCCGGTGGTGCGACAATGTTGCTGCGGCCCAGCGAGCATGACCTTGACGATGAGGGGAGGCTGCAGAGTTGCGGTCGCCCGCTGCCGCTGATCGAACTGCGGATCGTCGATGCGCATGGCGACGAGGTTCCCGAGGGCGAGAGGGGCGAATTGCTGATCCGTCAGCCGTCGATCACGCAAGGGTATTGGCGGCAGCCGGACTTGACCGCGGAGGTAATCCAGCATGGCTGGTATCGCAGCGGAGACATTGCCCGGCGCGATGCCGAGGGCCTTTATTATATCGTCGACCGCGCCAAGGACATGATCGTGTCGGGCGGCGAGAACATCTATTCGGCGGAGGTGGAGAACGCGCTTTCGACCCACCCCGCCGTCGCCAGCGTCGCGGTGATCGGCGTGCCCGACGAGCGTTGGGGCGAATGCGTCAAGGCATTGGTTATCGCGAAACCGGGCCATGCGATTATCGAGGCCGACCTGATCGCTTACTGCCGCGAGCGGCTCGCTGCCTATAAAGTCCCGAAAAGCGTCGACGTGATGGATGAATTTCCGCTCGTGCCCTCGGGCAAGGTATCGAAGAAGGATCTGCGCGCGCCGTTCTGGAAAGACCATGGTCGCGGGGTCGCTTGAGGGCGGCGGTGCCGAGCTCCTTATGAGAGCCTGATTCACGCCATCGGCGGAAGCGCAAAGCGCTTCCACCTCAGACGATCAGGCTTTAGAGGCGGATGATCCGCTTGCCCCGGTTTTCACCGCGATAAAGGCCGGCCAGCGCGTCCGGGCACGCCTCGATACCGTCGAGAATGTCTTCGGCATAATGTAGTTCGCCGCTGCGGATCCAGGCGGCGAGCTTCGCCACACTGGCAGCATAGCGCTCGGCATGGTCAAAGATGACAAATCCCTGCGCCCGGGCACGCTTGACCAGCAGGTGGCGCTCGATGCGAGGGCCTTGCGGCCAGGGATCCCACGACGGAATCGAGGCGGTGCCGCAGATCACGACGCGGGCGTTCAACGCCAGTCGGGGGTAGACGGCATCGCTGATCGCCCCTGCGGTGTTGTCGAAATAGACATTGATTCCCGTGGGGCACGCCCGATCCAGCGCGGCGCCGAGATCGGGCGCGTTATAGTCGATCGCGTCGGCGTAGCCGAACAAAGTGCGGCATTGCTCGGTCTTGGCCGGCCCGCCGGCGATGCCGACGGCGCGGCACCCCAGGATAGTCGCGATCTGGCCAACCGCAGAGCCGACCGCGCCGGCTGCAGTTGACACGAGCACCGTCTCGCCCGGCTGCGGATCGCCGATCGTCGTCAAAGCGAGATGCGCGGTGACGCCGTTGATTCCAAGCACACCCAAGGCCAGCGATACGGGCAGGTCGGTTTCCGTGACGCGCCGCATGACCGCCGAAGCATCGACCGCCGAACGCTCCTGCCAGCCGAACCAGCCGGTGACGATCTCGCCCACGGCATAGTCCGGGTGACGGCTCTCGATGACATCGCCGACGGCGAGCGAGCGCATGACCTCGCCGATCCCGACCGGTGCTGAATAATTGCCAGTGTCGGCGATCCAGCCGCGCATCGCGGGTTCGACCGACAGGAAGCGGTTTTCGACGCGGATCTGACCGTCGGCAAGGACCGGATCCTCGCCGCGGCGGATCTCGAAATCGCTCGCCTGGGCGACGCCTGCGGGCCTGGAGATGAGGACGATTTGGCGGTTCATGCCAGCGCCAATTCGCTGCGCGCGGCCGCGTAGTCGGCGGCCAGCCACTCGATATAAGCGGCCGCAGGTTCCGCGCGTTTGATCGCGCCAATTCCTTGCCCGGCACTCCAGATGTCGCGCCATGCCTTGCTATTGGACCCGCCCCCCGAGATATTGATCTCGGCGTCTTGCGGGCGCTGCAGCTCCTTTGGATCAAGCCCGTTGGCGATGATCGACGGCCGCAGGAAATTCGCGTTCACCCCCGTGAAGCAGTTGGTGGTGACGATGTCGGCGGCGCTGCATTCGGCAATCATCTGTTTGAAACTTTCTGGCGTATTGGCCTCTTCACTGGCGAGGAAGGGGGACCCGATGTAGGCTAAATCCGCGCCGAGCACTTCGGCCGCGAGCACCGATCGCCCGGTTGCGATGCAGCCCGCCAGGATGAGCAGGCCGGACCACCATTCGCGGATTTCCTGCATCAGCGCAAAGGGCGATTGCTCGCCGGTATGCCCGCCCGCGCCGGCGCCGATCGCGATGATCCCATCGACCCCCATCTCCGCGCATTTGCGGGCGTGGCGGTTGCGAATCACGTCCTGGAAGACGAGGCAGCCGTTCGCCTGCA
>JANPMU010000212.1:0-1688 GCA_031427095.1 Sphingomonas sp. | reverse complement strand
TGTGCGCGCGTCGGTTTTGCGTTTGGACCGGGGTTTAACGCTTTGAGATGGGGGGGTCGGGTGCCCGCCGCCCTGTGGAGCTAGGAGAAAATATTCATGGCACGTATTGCGGGTGTCAACATCCCGACCAACAAGCGCGTCGAAATCGCGCTGACCTATATCCATGGCATCGGCCGGACCAGGGCCAAGCAGATTGCCGACAAACTCGCAATCGCTCCCGAGCGCCGGGTCCAGGACCTGACCGACCAGGAAGTGCTGCACATCCGCGAGGCGATCGACGCCGACCATATGGTCGAGGGTGATCTTCGCCGCCAGACCGCGATGAACATCAAGCGGCTGATGGATCTGGCCTGCTATCGCGGGCTGCGCCATCGCAAGGGCCTGCCGGTCCGCGGCCAGCGCACGCATACCAATGCGCGCACCCGCAAGGGCAAGCCGAAGCCGATCGCGGGCAAGAAGAAGTAAGTCTTCTCCACTTCGCGAAAAAAGCAGCCCCGCTTCGACAAGCTCAAGACCGGCTTCGACAAGCACAGGGCGAACGATATTAGGGAATACTATATGGCACGCGAACCCCAGCGCCTTCGTCGGCGGGAACGCAAGAACATCACCAGCGGCGTCGCGCATGTCAACGCCAGCTTCAACAATACGATGATCACCATCACCGATGCGCAGGGCAATGCGATTGCCTGGTCGTCGGCCGGAACGATGGGCTTCAAGGGCAGCCGCAAGTCGACTCCCTACGCCGCCCAGGTCGCCGCTGAGGACGCGGGCAAGAAGGCCGCCGAACATGGCGTGCGGACGCTCGAGGTCGAGGTCAAGGGCCCCGGATCGGGCCGCGAAAGCGCGCTGCGTGCGCTCCAGGCGGTCGGTTTCCAGATCACCTCGATCCGCGATGTGACCCCGATTCCGCACAACGGCGTGCGTCCTTCGAAACGGCGTCGAGTTTAGGTCGGGCGTCTGATGATCGTCTGATCACCTCTCCGGCCCCCTTCGGGTCGGCGTTTCAATATTTTTCGGCGGGGGACGCTCCGCCCAGGGCAGGGATGAAAATGGCCGTCAACTCAAAGAATTGGCAGGAACTCAAGAAGCCCAGCGCGCTCGAGCGCAAGATCGGTGGCGATATGCGCCGCAAGGCCGTGTTCATCGCCGAACCGCTTGAGCGCGGGTTCGGCATGACGCTCGGCAATTCGCTGCGCCGGGTGCTGCTGTCGTCGCTCCAGGGCGCGGCGGTGACCTCGATCAAGATCGAGGGCGCGCTGCACGAATTCTCGTCGCTGGCCGGGGTGCGTGAAGACGTCACCGACATCGTCCTCAACGTCAAGCAGATCGCGCTCAAGATGGAAGGCGAAGGCCCCAAAAAGCTCCAGCTTTCGGCGACCGGTCCGGGCGAAATCACCGCCGGGCAGATTGCGACGACCGGCGATATCGAAATCACCAACCCCGATCTGGTCATCTGTCATCTCGACCAGGGCACGACGCTCAACATGGAACTGACGGTCGATATCGGCAAAGGCTATGTCGCCGCGATCCTCAACCGTCCGGCCGATGCGCCGATCGGGGTGATCCCGGTCGACGCGCTCTACTCGCCGGTCCGCCAGGTCGCGTACAAGGTCGAGAACACCCGCGTCGGGCAAGAGCTTGATTATGACAAATTGACCCTGACGATCGAGACCGACGGCACGGTCAGC
>JANPMU010000211.1:0-2247 GCA_031427095.1 Sphingomonas sp. | reverse complement strand
GTCCGACGCGCTGTCGATCGTCAAGAAAGGCGATCCGCCGATGACCGGCCGCAAAGTCGCGATCCTGTTCGACGAGGGATCGGACAAAGCCGCGATCGACGCTCTGGTGGCGGCGGTCAAGAAAGCGGGCGGGAGCTGCGTCCTGATTGCGCCCAAGGTTGGCGGGCTGAAGGTGAACGGCGGGACGTTGAAGGCCGACGGGCAATTGGCCGGATCGCCGTCGGTCCTGTTCGACGCGGTCGCGCTGGTGCTGACCGAGGCGGCGGCGGCGAAATTGTGCAACGAGGGCGCCGCGGTGCAGTTCGTGATGGACGCGTTCGGGCACGTCAAGACGATCGGCCATGACCCGGGCGCACAGGCGTTGCTCGACAAAGCGGGGGTGGTCGCCGATGGTGGGGTGGTGTCGCTCGACATGTTCGCCAAGGTCGCGCCGAAGCGGCATTGGGATCGCGAACCCAAGGTGCGCACGCTGGCTTGAGGGGGGAACGAATGCGGAAGTTTGGAGTGCTTGCGGCGCTGGCGCTGGCCGGCTGCAGCGGAGCGGCCCCGGCGGCCGACCCGGTCAGCGGCGCGGCGCCGTTCACGATCCGCGAAGTGGCGACGTTCGATACGCCGTGGGCGATGAGTTTCCTCCCCGGAAGCGGGGTTGCGTTGACCAGCATGGCGCTGGTCAGCGAGAAGGACGGGCGATTGTGGCTGGTCGATGTCGCGAGTGGCCAGCGCCGCGCGGTCGCCGGGGTTCCGGCGGTCCATGTCGATGGGCAGGGCGGGCTGGGCGATGTCGTCGTCCACCCCGATTTCGCCGCCAACCGCCGGGTCTATCTGAGCTTTGTCGAGACGGGCGCGGGCGGCAGCGGGGCGGCGCTTGGCTATGGCACGCTGAAACTTGGCGAGGGTGCCCCGCAAATCGAGAACTTCAAGCTGATCTGGCGCCAGTCACCCAAGGTCGACGGAAGCGGGCATTTCGGCCATCGCGTCGTGTTCGCGCCGGATGGGAGCCTGTTCCTGTCGTCGGGCGAGCGGCAGAAATTCACTCCCGCGCAACAGACCGACAGCAATTTGGGCAAGATCCTTCATCTGACGGCGGAGGGCGCGCCGGCGGCGGGCAATCCGTGGTCGGCAAGCAACGGGGTGGCGCGCGAGTTCTGGACGATGGGCCACCGCAACGCGCTGGGCCTGGCGTTCGCGCCCGACGGGCGGCTGTGGGAAACCGAAATGGGGCCACAGGGCGGCGACGAACTGAACCTGATCAAACCGGGCAAAAATTACGGCTATCCGATCGTCTCAAACGGAAGCCATTATGGTGGTCTCGACATTCCCGATCACTCGACACGCCCCGACTTCGAAGCGCCGAAGCGGTCGTGGAACCCGTCGATCTCGCCAGGGTCGCTGCTGATCTATTCGGGCGATCGCTTTCCCGACTGGAAGGGCGATGCGTTGATCGGGGCGCTGTCGGGCGAGGCGCTGATCCATGTCGCGATCGACGGCGACACGATCGGCAAGACCGAGCAATGGCCGATGGGTGCGCGGATCCGCAGCGTCAACCAGGGCCCTGAGGGCGAAATCTATCTGCTCGAGGACGCGGGTCGACTGCTCCGGCTCGATCCGGCCAAAAAGCCCTAACGGCGGCGATAGCGGAACTGGTGCGGGGTACGGCCTTCGCGCCGGGCCTTCGCGGCGTAGCGGGTTTCGGGCCAGCCGCCGGGATAAGTCTGCCAATCTCCGCAGCCATCGACCAGCCATTCGAACGCGGCGGCGTGGCGCTGCATCATCATCAGCGCCCAGTTGAGATAGACCGGATGGTCGGTGGCGACACGAAACTCGCCGCCTTCGCGCAATTTGGCGGCGATGAGGTCGAGCGGGCCGTCGTTGATCATGCGGCGCTTGGCGTGGCGCGCCTTGGGCCACGGGTCGGGGTGGAGCAGATAGACGAAGCTCAGGCTCGCATCGGGCAGCCGTCGCAGGACCTCGAGCGCGTCGCCCATATGCAGGCGGACGTTGGGCAGCGGCCCGTCGCGCACATAGCCCAGCGCGGCCGCCACTCCGTTGAGGAAGGGTTCGCAGCCGATGAAGCCATGGGCGGGCAGAAGGTCGGCGCGGTAAGCGAGATGCTCGCCCGATCCGAACCCGATTTCGAGGTGAAGCGGGCGGTCATTGCCGAACAGGCGAACCGCGCTCAAATCGCCCTCCGCCGGGACCGAGATCGCCGGAAGAAGCGTTTCGACCAAAGCCGCCTGAACCGGGCGA
>JANPMU010000210.1:0-2031 GCA_031427095.1 Sphingomonas sp. | reverse complement strand
AACGATAGATCAATGAGGGTGTACTTGGACTGGCAGGCCCTTGCGCTCTTTCTCGACCCACTTCTTGGCCTGCTTCAAGGTCATCGACAGACCCTTGGCGTCGAGCCGCGAGTAGATGAACGGCTTGAACAGCTCGAGCGCCATCTTCTTGGGTAGCCCACACTGGTGGAGCTTCAGTTCCGGCCCGGTGACGATCACCGAGCGGCCCGAATAGTCGACCCGCTTGCCGAGCAGATTCTGGCGGAAGCGGCCCTGCTTGCCCTTGAGCATGTCGGACAGCGATTTCAGCGGACGCTTGTTGGCACCGGTGATGGTGCGGCCGCGACGGCCGTTGTCGAACAGGGCGTCGACCGCTTCCTGGAGCATGCGCTTTTCGTTGCGGACGATGATGTCCGGCGCGCGCAATTCCATCAGCCGCTTCAAGCGGTTGTTGCGGTTGATCACGCGGCGGTAAAGATCGTTCAGATCCGAGGTCGCGAAACGGCCGCCGTCCAATGGCACCAGCGGGCGCAGCTCGGGCGGGATCACCGGAACGACCTCGAGAATCATCCATTCGGGCTTGTTGCCGCTGTCGATGAAGCTTTCGACGACCTTCAGCCGCTTGATGATCTTCTTGGGCTTCAGTTCCGACTTGGTCTCGGCGAGCTCCTTGAGCAGGGCCTCCTTCTCGCCGACCAGGTCGAGGTCCATCAGCATGATCCGCACGGCCTCGGCGCCGATCCCGGCCGAGAATGCGTCTTCGCCATATTCGTCCTGCGCGGCGAGCAGCTCATCCTCGGTCAGGAGCTGATATTTTTCGAGCGCGGTCAGGCCGGGCTCGATGATGACATAGCTCTCGAAATAGAGGATCCGCTCGAGCTGCTTCAACTGCATGTCGAGCAGCAGGCCGATCCGGCTCGGCAGCGACTTGAGGAACCAGATGTGCGCGACCGGCGCGGCGAGCTCGATATGCCCCATCCGCTCGCGGCGAACCTTCGATACGGTCACTTCGACACCGCATTTTTCGCACACGATGCCCTTGTACTTCATCCGCTTATACTTGCCGCACAGGCACTCATAATCCTTGATCGGACCAAAGATGCGCGCGCAGAACAGGCCGTCACGCTCGGGCTTGAAGGTGCGATAGTTGATGGTTTCGGGCTTCTTGATCTCGCCGAACGACCACGACCGGATCTTGTCCGGCGAGGCAATGCCGATGCGGATCTGGTCGAAGGATTCCGGCTTGGCGATCGGATTGGCGAAGTTGGTCAGCTCGTTCATGTTTCGCTCCTGGCCCCTCCCTGGAAAGGAGGGGTTGGGGTGGGTATTCCGGCGGTGGAGGCTCGCCGCTGCGCAGCTCGCACCCACCCCTCGATCCCCTCCCTCGAAAGGGAGGGGAAAAACTTATTCGGCGGCAATCGCGGTCGGGACACCATCCTCGTCGACCGCGATCGAATCCAGTTCGACGCTGAGGCCGAGACTGCGCATTTCCTTGACGAGCACGTTGAAGCTCTCGGGAATTCCGCTGTCGAATGAATCGTCGCCCTTGACGATCGATTCGTAGACCTTGGTCCGGCCGATGACGTCATCGGACTTGACCGTCAGCATTTCCTGCAGCGTGTAAGCGGCGCCGTACGCTTGCAGCGCCCACACCACCATTTCGCCGAACCGCTGCCCCCCGAACTGGGCCTTGCCGCCCAGCGGCTGCTGGGTCACCAGGCTGTACGGCCCGATCGAACGCGCGTGGATCTTGTCGTCGACCAGATGGTGCAGCTTGAGCATGTAGATATAGCCCACCGTCACCTTGCGATCGAACGGCTCTCCGCTGCGGCCGTCGAACAAGGTCACCTGGCCCGAATTGTCGAGCCCGGCCTTGTCCAGCATCGCCGTCACATCGGCTTCGCGCGCGCCGTCGAACACCGGAGTGCCCATCGGAACGCCGCCGACCAGGTTCGATGCCAGTTCCATCACCCCATCGTCGCTGCGGCCATCGATGTCGGCGTCATAATGCGCGCCATAAATGTCCTTGAGCTTGGTCTTGACGGTGGCGAC
>JANPMU010000209.1:0-1760 GCA_031427095.1 Sphingomonas sp. | reverse complement strand
GTGCTCGATCCGGCTTTGCTGCGACCCGGCCGGTTCGACCGCCAGGTGATCGTGCCCAGGCCCGACATCGACGGGCGCGAGCAGATCCTTGCCGTGCACATGAAGAAGGTGCCGTTGGCGCCCGATGTCGATCCGCGGGTGATCGCGCGCGGAACCCCGGGCTTCACCGGCGCCGATCTCGCCAACCTCGTCAACGAAGCCGCTTTGCTCGCCGCCCGGCGCGGCAAGCGTCTCGTCGCGATGAAGGAGTTCGAGGAGGCCAAGGACAAGGTCATGATGGGCACCGAACGCAAGTCGATGATCATGACCGAGGACGAAAAGAAGATGACCGCTTACCATGAGGCCGGTCACGCCATCGTCGCGCTGCACGAGGAAGCGTCGGACCCGATCCACAAGGCGACGATCATCCCGCGCGGCCGCGCGCTGGGAATGGTCATGCGCCTGCCCGAACGCGACAGCTACAGCTATCACCGCGACAAGATGTACGCCAACCTCGCGGTGTCGATGGGCGGCCGCGTCGCCGAGGAAGTCATCTTTGGCTATGACAAGGTCTCGTCGGGGGCGTCATCGGACATCCAATATGCGACCGGGCTCGCGCGCGACATGGTCACCCGCTGGGGCATGTCGGACGCACTGGGACCGTTGCAATATGCCGACGCCGACGAGGAAGTGTTCCTCGGTTACTCGATGAACCGGCAGAAGCAGATGTCGAACGAGACCGCGCAGGCGATCGACCAGGAAATCCGCCGCATCGTCGAGCAAGGCTATGACCGCGCCAAGCATCTGCTCGAGAAGCATCGCGGCGAGCTGGAGACGCTGGCCAAGGGGTTGCTCGAATATGAGACGCTGTCGGGCGACGAGATCAAGGTTATCGTCGCCGGTGGATCGATCGATCGCGGCCGCTCGGCCAAGCCGGAACTACCGTCCGCCGGATCGTCGATCCCGCGCTCGAAACGGCCCAAGCCCGGTATCGGCGGCCCCGCCCCGGCCGGCGCTTGATCGCATGGGACGAAGCGTGAGCACGGATACCAGTCGGAAACCTTCTCCGGCCTAAGGGTTACTCTTGCCGATTCGGTAGAAGGAACCGCTCATGCCCAGGTTGCGTCTGTTGTGCGCTCTCGCGCTGTTGATCGTCCCTGCGTCGACCCTGGCGCTCCTCAAGGCGGCAGATCCTCCCGCAGCGATTGCTGCACCATCGAGGGTATCAGGCACGGCCCTGGCGAAAAGCGGCGAGCTTCGGGTCCGTCAGGAGATTCACGATCGTGTCAAGGCGTTGGTCGACGCCCAGGATTTCGTCGCCCTCAATCAAATCGAGCAGGAGTATCAGCGTACGCGAGCACGCACGCCGAGCGGCGTGTGGAAACTGGGCGAGTATCACGGCGGGGTGAAGGCCGCCTTGGCCAAAGCGGACGGAAAATCGGGCTGCGCCTTTGCTTCGAATGAGCTGTTAAAGGCATGGACTGCCGCAACCCCTTCGGCACCCGCACCCTATCTCGCCACCGCCACCATGTTGCTCGACCGCGCTTGGTGTTTCCGTGGTGAAGGCTTTGCGGCCACGGTCTCTACCGACGCATGGAAGCCCTTCCACGAGAATATGCGGGCTGCCGAGAAAATATTGTTGGCCCACAAGGAAGTGGCCGCGCAGGATCCCGAATTTTACTTGTTGATGGAGGACATTTACCGGGCCGAAGGACGGGACCGGCCCGAGTTCCAGAAGCTGCTGGATGAGGCTGCGGCCAAGGAGCCGTATTATTATGGCC
>JANPMU010000208.1:0-1649 GCA_031427095.1 Sphingomonas sp. | reverse complement strand
GGTGCACAGGAAAGCCTCGACCTCAATCGCCGCGACATTCTCGCCGCCGACCTTGAGCATATCCTTGCAGCGTCCGCCAAAAACCAGCGACCCGCCCGCAAGCCGAGTGTAGAGGTCGCCGGTCTTAAGCCAGCGATCATCGCTCAGCGTCTCGGCGGTCTTTTCGGGCGAGTCCCAATAGCGGTCCATAACATTATAGCCGCGGACCCACAGCTCGCCCATCACTCCGTCGGGGCACTCTACGCCGGTTTCGACATCGACAATCCTCACTTCGATCCCCGGCGATGGCTTGCCGTTGGTGGTCGAGCGCGACTGCCGGTCCTCGTCGGGATCGCACAAGGCGAAGACCCCGGCGGTTTCGGTCATTCCGCACGCCTGGAGCACTTCAGTCTGAGGAAGCAGATCCTGAACGCGATCAACCAGCGTCGGAGGAGCAATCAGGAAAAGGTAGCGCAAATGCGCAAGCCGCGAAGGATCGAAGGTGGGATGATCGATCAGTCCCTGGACGATCGCCGAGAACCACGGCCAGGCGAGCGTGACGCCATGCGTCTCCATCAGGCGAAGCGCCCGCTCCGGCTCGAAGAACGTATCGGTGAGATAGGTGCCCGCCACGCCGATCGAGCCGATGAACGGCGCCAGCGAGCCGATGTGGTAGAGCGGACCGGCGCCCCAGGTTACATCATGATCGACAGCACTCAGGCGATAACGGCTTCGTTCAACCGGACCCCGGGTGACTGCCTCATGCGACAGGACACAGCCTTTGGGGTTGGCGGTCGTTCCGCTGGTGTAAATGATCAGTCCGGCGTCGCGAACGCGAACGCGGCGGCGCCGCTCGTCGAGTTCGTCGTCGGTGACCGCCGAGGCGTAAGCGAGGAAATGATCGGCGCCGACGAACGCCCCGCGATCCTTCCCCCGGATCAGCAAGCAGTGGCGAAGTGTGGACGGCTGACCTGAGGCTTCGGTGAACGACTCTTCGAGGATGGCAATGAAATCGACCGGGTCGGCGGGGTCGTCGCTGGTGATCAACGCGACCGCGTCGCTGTTGCGGATGATGTAGCGCAGTTCGGTGGCGCGATTGCGCACGTTGAGCGGGACCGCGACCGCGCCAATCAGCGAAACGCCGAACAAAACTGCGGCGAACTCAACGCAATTGGGGACGAGGATTGCGACGTGCTGCCCGGGCTCGACCCCTAGCGCCGCGAGCGCTTTTGCAACGCGACCGGCAGAATCGCGAAGCTCGGCGAACGTCGCCGACTGTCCAGGCAATATCAGCGCGTTGCGCTGCGGCTGATCTTCTGCCGAACGCAGCAACAGGTCGCCCAACGTCGCAACTTCGGTAAACGGCGGTCGCCCCATCAGCCTCTCCAACTCCCGACGCTTCTTGGTTTTCAAGATTATGCGGAGTGATTGACGGTCAGTCAACGACGGAGTTGACAAAGCGAACGGATACGCGGAACTTCCTTTAGAATCACGAGGCTGGTAAACAAGACCGGTCCGCTGTGCGGAATGGGAGCGGAATGAAGTTTCATTTGATGCAGACGGGCGTTGTCGGCCGCCGCCATGAGATCGAAGCGGGCATGGCGGGCCAGCGGCCCGAGCTTTACCAGCGCTTTCTCGAGGAAGTGAAAACCTATGTGCAGCTGGCCGAC
>JANPMU010000207.1:0-7806 GCA_031427095.1 Sphingomonas sp. | reverse complement strand
TGGAAACCTCGCTGGCGCCGATCCGCACCCAGCTGGCCGATCGCGCGGCGAGCGCCGAGGCGTCGCAGTCGCGGCTGGTCAGCGTGATCAAGAGCGACGGCGGGGTCGGCGCGACCGCGCTGCTGACCCAGCTCGCAACGCGCTTCGCGGCGAGTGAAGCGAAGCACGGGCGCGAGGCGTGCCTGATCGATCTCGATGTCCAGTTCGGCGATGCCGCGTTCCAGCTCGGGGTCAAGCCCAAGCTGTCGCTGGCCGATTTGCTCGACGCCGGTTCGCGGCTCGACGGGGACTTGTTGCGCGCGACGACGACGACTCATTCGAGCGGGCTGAAACTGGTGTCCGCGCCGCGCGACATGATGCCGCTGGAAGCGCTGTCGAATGATCAGGTGCTGGCGATTGTCGAACTGGCGATGCGCGAATTCGGGACGGTGTTCGTCGATCTTCCGAGCAATTGGACCAACTGGTCGCTGTCGCTGCTGGCGCGGTCGGACCTGGCGCTGATGGTCACCGAGATGCGCATCCCGAGCCTCAATCGCGCGCGCCGCCAGCTCGACCTGATCGCCAACCAGGAGCTTGGCGCGCTCGATGTGCGGGTGGTCGTCAACCGCTTCGAGAAGGGCATGTTCAAGACCTTGCAGCCGAGCGACGTCGCCGATGTGCTGGGGCGCGAGATCGCGTTCACCGTGGCCAATGATCATGCGACGATGAGCGCGGCGATCGACCGCGGCGTGCCGATCGAGGAGATCAAGCGGCGCAGCGCGCTGGGCCGCGACCTCGACACGATCAACGCCGGCGTCGCCGCGGCCCTTGGACTGGAGCGTTAAGACCATGTGGCAGATCCGCAAACCCGAGGCCTCGCCTGTCGCGGGAGACCCGACGAAGCCCGACCGGGGCATGGACGACCGGCGGCTGATGACCGTCGGCGATGCCGGTGCGTTCGCCAAGCGCGATATCCACACCGAATTGAAGGTCGAGCTCCATCAGCGATTGCTCAACCTGATCAATTTGTCGGCGCTCGAGACGATGTCGCGCGAACAGATTGAGGATGAGGTCGGCGACATCGTCCAGGAGGAACTGGCCAAGCAGAAGCATGCGCTCAACAATAGCGAGCGACGCCAATTGGTCGACGATGTGCTCGACGAATTGCTCGGATTGGGGCCGCTCGAGCCGTTGCTCAAGGATCCGACGATCACCGACATCCTGGTCAACGGCCACGACAGCGTGTTCGTCGAGCGCTATGGCGCGCTCGAACCGAGCCCGGTGCGGTTCAAGGACGAGCGGCATCTGCTGCGGATCATCCAGAAAATCGTGTCGGCGGTCGGGCGACGGGTCGACGAGAGTTCGCCGATGGTCGATGCGCGGCTGGCCGACGGAAGCCGGGTCAATGCGGTGGTTCCACCGCTCGCGCTCGACGGGTCGCTGCTGTCGATCCGCAAATTCGCCAAGGTCCCGATCAGCATGGACCGGCTGGTCGAGATCGGCAGCGTTCCCGCGCAGGTTTCCACCGTGTTGCGCGCGGTCGTCGCAGCGCGATTGAACGTGCTCATTTCGGGCGGCACCGGGTCGGGCAAGACGACCATGCTCAACGCGATGTCGGCGTTCATCGATCATCGCGAGCGGATCGTCACGATCGAGGATTCGGCCGAGCTCCAGTTGCAGCAGGTCCATGTCGCGCGGCTCGAGACGCGCCCGGCCAATATCGAAGGACGCGGCGAGATCGCGCAGCGCGACCTGGTCAAGAACGCCCTGCGCATGCGGCCCGACCGGATCATCCTGGGCGAAGTCCGCTCCGGGGAAGCGTTCGACATGCTCCAGGCGATGAACACCGGTCACGACGGGTCGATGACCACGGTCCATGCCAACACCCCGCGCGATTCCCTGTCGCGGATCGAGCAGATGATCGGGATGAGCGGGATCGACATCCCGGCGCGGTCGGCGCGCGGGCAAATCGCTTCGGCGATCCACGTCGTGATGCAGGTCGCGCGCTTGTCCGACGGGCGGCGGCGGCTGGTCAGCCTGTCGGAAATCATCGGCATGGAGGGCGATATCATCACCATGCAGGAGATTTTCCGCTACCGGCAGACCGGACTGTCCGCCGACGGCATCGTGCTGGGCAAGTTCGAGGCAACCGGGATCCGCCCGCGCTTCCTCGACCAGGTCATGTCGCACGGGATCAGCCTTTCGTCCGAACTGTTCCGGCCCGACGCGGTGTACGAATGAGCGAGAGCTGGATCAAGCTGCTGGTCCTGACCTCCGTGTTCGGCGCGGTGCTGTTGCTGATCGAGACGCTGATCCGGGTGACGATGACGTCGCGCAGCGACGGGCACGCGATCAATCAGCGATTGAAGATGATCGGCGAGGGGGTCGCGCGGAGCGAGGCGATGAGCCGCTTGCGCCGCCGCGGCACGAGCATCCCGGAAGGCCTGCCGACCATCCTGGTCCGTCCGGCGCAGCGCTTCGAGCGGACCCTGATGGCGGCGGGCGTGACCATTTCGACCGGGCGATTGATGGTGATGCTGTTGGCCGCACCGATCGTTCTGCTGTTGCTGATCATCCTGTTCATGATCGCCATCAAGGTGCCGCTCGGCGCGGGACGATTGCTGTTGCTGATGACTTTCTCGCTGATCTTCGCCGCCGGGTTGCCGATCTTGTTTCTGCAATGGCGCGCCGGTCGACGGCGCAAGCGGATGCAGGACCAGTTCCCGATCGCGCTCGACGTCTTCGTGCGCGGGCTTCGCGCGGGTCACCCGATCGCCGCGGCGCTCGACCTGTTGACGGTCGAAATGCCCGACCCGATCGGCAGCCAGTTCGGAGTGGTGGTCGATGAAGTGACCTATGGCGCCGACCTGCGCGATGCGTTGCAGGCGATGGCCGACCGCTGGGAGCTCGACGACATGCGGATGTTCGTCGTCAGCCTGGCGGTGCAGAACGAGACCGGGGGCAATCTGGCCGAGATTCTCGAGAATCTGTCGACGGTGATCCGCGAACGTGCGTCAATGCTGCTCAAGGTGCGGGCGCTGTCGAGCGAGGGCCGGATGACTGCAGTCATGCTGACCGCGCTGCCGGTGCTGGCATTTACCGGCCTGTTTCTTGGCAACCCCACATTCTATCTCGACGTGTCGGACGATCCGGCGTTCATTCCCGGCTTTGTCGGGCTGATCATTCTCTACATTGTCGGTTTCGTGACGATCCGCAAAATGGTCGATTTGAAGGTCTAGGGGCATGTGGCAGCTGATTCTCGACAATCCGGTTGCGCGTATCGGCCTGCTCGTGTTGCTGTTCCTCGCGGTGGCGCTGGGCAGCTATGTGCTGATCGGGATGCTGGGCACCCGCAGCGCGGTGCGCGAGCGGCTGGTCGGGCCATCGACGAGCGGCGATGGCGCGGCCTATTCGGGGTCATTGCGGGGGCAGGCCACCCAGGGCGCGTGGATCAGGCTGGTCAATGCCATCGAGCGGTCGGGGCTGCCGCTTGTCGATACCAAGGACCAGGCGTTGCGCGCTCGGCTCGCCGCAGCAGGCTATACCGCCCCGCACGCGCCGCGGGTCTATACGCTGGTGCGATTGATGCTGGTCGTCGGCCTGCCGATCCTGGTGCTCGGCTGGATCTGGCTGAGCGGGACGCGACCAAGCATGACGCGTCTGTACATCTACGCGATGGTGGTCGCGGTGCTCGGGTTGTACGGGCCGAGCCTGTTCATCCGCGCCAAGGCCGATCGCCGCCAGCGCGAGATCATCAACAGCTTTCCCGACGCGCTCGACCTGATGCTGGTGTGCGTCGAAGCCGGGCTCGGGCTCGAAGCAGCGTTCGCGCGCGTCGGCATGGAAATGACCGAAACGCATCCGCTGCTTGCCGAGCAGCTTGGGGCGGTGGTGCTCGAATTGCGCGCCGGGCGAAGCCGGGAGGATGCGCTCAGGCGGATGGCGGATCGCGCCGGAACCGACGAGATCCGCGCCTTCACGACCTTGCTGATCCAGTCGACCAAGCTTGGCTCGTCAATCGCCCAGACATTGCGCATTTATGCGTCGGAGATGCGCGAGCGGCGCCGGATGCGAGCTGAGGAAAAGGCGCACCGGCTGCCGGTGCTTTTGTCGATACCGCTGGTGGTGTGCATGCTTCCGGTGATGATCGGGGTGCTGATGCTCCCCGCCATCATCCGGGTCATGCGCGCGGTGATGCCGGCGTTGGCGGGGGGATGAAGATGGACAAGCGATCAGGCAAAATGCTCGCGGCGACGCTGCTGCTGGGCGCGGCGTCGTGCGGTGGCGGGGGCAAGCTGACGATCCGTTCGACTCCGACCGTGCTTGTCGGGGGACAGCAAACCGTCTCGTTCCGCGTCGCCGAGGCGCTGGGCCAATATGCGCTTGGCAATGTCGCGCTGGCCGCAGAGGGGTTTCGCAAGGCGCTGCGCGAGGAGCCAGCGAGCGTGGATGCGATGATCGGCCTCGCCGCTTGCTATGACCGGATGGGCCGCTTCGACCTGTCACGACGCCATTATGAAGCGGCACTGGCGATCGCGCCGGGCGATGCGCGGCTCTACGCCGGACTGGCCGGGTCACTGACCGCGCAGGGACGAAGCGCCGAAGCCGAAGCGGTGCGCAGCGAAATGACGCAGCGGTTGGCCAAGGCGGCCGAGCCCGTCGCAGTGGCGAAGGCTGCGCCCGTTGATGGACTACAAAAGGTCGCGATAGCGGTCGAAGCGCCAAAGCTGATAGCGAAGCCGGTCGAAGCGCCAAGGATGACAGCGGCGGTGGTCGTCGAACCAATGATCGCCCGATCGGCCATGATTGCGGTGCCGGTTGTGCGTTCGGCGCCCAGTATCCTGATCCACGGACCACGGCTTGAACGGCTGTCGCTGGGCGAGGTGGCGCTGGTGACCACGTCCGCGCCGTTGTGGCGCGCGCAGCTGGTCGAACGCAGCACCCGCAGCGCGACGATCCGCTTCACCCCGCTGAGCAAACCGGGTAGCCGGATGGGATCGGTGGTGCTGCTCAACGCGGCGCGCAGTGCCGGACTGGCGGCGCGAACCCGGACCTATCTGGCGCAGCGCGGCTGGAGCCGGATTACGGTCGGCAATGCACCGCGAACGCTGACGGCGAGCACGATCCTGTATCCGGCCAGCCGCCGCGCGACTGCGGTCCGGCTGGCCAACCAGTTCGGCTTCGCGCTTCGTCATGTGCCTTCCGCCGACGGGACGCTGATCATTTTCCTCGGCCGCGATGCCGCCGCGAACCGGGCGTTGCAGGCGCGGGGCGGGTGATCCTGTTGCTGGCGGCAATGCTCGCCGACGCAGCATTGCCCACGGCGCCACCGCCACCGGCCGCACATATTCGAGCCGCGCCGTCGCTGGTCGAAGCGGACCATGCGCTTGCCGCTGGTCGGCTTGACCAGGCGCGGGCGATGATTGGCGCGGCAGTCGCCGCAGGGGCATCGGGCGAGCAGGTCGATCATCTGCTCGCCGACCTCGCCTTTGCCAGCGGCGACGATGTCACCGCGCTGGCCGGCTATGAAGTGTTGCTGGCGAAGCGCCCCGGCGACCCGCAGGTCGCCGAGCGGGCCGGGATTGCGGCGCTGAAGCAAAGTGATTTGACCAAGGCGACCGCCATGCTCGACCGCGCCACGGCGCTTGCGGGGGCGTCGTGGCGCGCATGGAATGCACGGGGCGTGGTGGCCGACCTGGCGAGCGACTGGGATCGGGCCGAGAAATGCTACGACCGCGCCGACGCGCTGGCTCCCGGACGCGGCGAGATCGCCAATAACCGCGGCTGGTCGCGGCTGTTGCGCGGCGAGTGGCAGGGCGCGCTGGTGGCGCTCGAACGGGCTGCGACGCTCGATCCCGGATCGGTGCGGATCGCCAACAACCTCGACCTTGCGCGTTCTGCGCTGGCCGATCAGCTGCCGCAGCGCCGATCGGGGGAAAGTGACGGGCAATGGGCCGCGCGGCTCAATGACGCCGGAGTCGCCGCCGCCGCGCGCGGCGAACGCGGACGGGCGACCGCTGCCTTTGCCCGAGCAATCGTGCTTCGCAGCGAGTGGTTCGGCCGCGCCGCGACCAACCTGGCTTCGGTCGAGGCCAAGCGATGAACCTGACGGTGTCCGCGGCGCCATGGCTGGCGGGCGTGTTTGCCGCCTTGCTGATCCTCGCGGCGATCGAGGATGTCTGGCGGCTGAGGATTTCGAACCTGGTCAGCGCGGCGATCATCGTCGCGGCGTTCGTGGCCATCGCACTGGCCGGACCGGTCGCGCAATTGTGGCAGAATGTCGCGGTATTCGCGGGCTTGCTCGCGGCGGGAACAATGGCCTTCGCAGCGGGCAAGCTGGGCGGCGGCGATGTCAAATTGCTCGCTGCATCCGGGCTATGGTTCGACCTGTCGGGGGCATGGCGGATGCTGGTCGCGGTGGCAATTCTGGGCGGGGTGCTGGCGATCATCATTCTCGCGCTCCGCTTGGCCCCGTGGAGCGACGGCGCGCGCGCGCGGATTGCAACCCTTCGCCCCAAGGGCGGGATTCCCTATGGCGTGGCGATCGCGGCAGGAGCGCTGGCCATGTTGATGATCGGCCGGGGGTAGATGCGCCGGCTTGCCGCCGTGGCCGCGCTGGCGCTGGTTGCGGCACCGGCGCATGCGGCCCAGCGCGTGCTGTTCGCGCGCGGTCATTGGGCGGCGTTGCAGAGCAATGACGGGCGCCATTGTCAGGCCATAACGCGATCCTTGCGTGATGCGACGCGCGGGTCGGAGCAAGCGCGCGCGGCGTTCGCGTTCGACGCCATGGGTGAGCGGCGCGGGCAGTTGCACGTCCGCCTGAGCCGCGGGGTGCGCGACGGGTCGAGCGTGTTGCTGTCGATCGGCGACGAGACGTTCCTGCTCGTCGCACGCGGGCTCTATGGCTGGAGCGTCGGGCCGGCGCAGGAAGCGGCGATGATGGTTGCGGCACGACGCGCAACGGGCATGCGGGTCGAGGCGCGCGATGGGGCGGGACGGCGGTTCATCGACCATTATCTGCTGGCCGGCGCGCCAAGCGCGATCGACGCCGCTGCGGCGCGCTGCGCCTCCTAACTGGTAAATCCCTCGGATCGCGGGTAGAGGGCGCGCATCCATGAGCGCCGATACTCAGCTGATGCCGATTCCCGGCCCGATCGACCCCGTTCCGGTCAATCGCGTCCGCGTGCCCCGCACCGATGGCAAGGTCGAGCTGGTCGGCCTTAGCAAGGACGCCATCCGCGCCGCGCTGGTCGAAGCCGGCCTGGAGGCCAAACAGGCCAAGTTGCGCGCCAAGCAATTATGGCACTGGATCTATAATCGCGGGATCAGCGAGTTTGCGGCGATGAGTGACATCGCCAAGGCCCAGCATCCGTGGTTCGAGCAGCATTTCATCATCTCGCGGCCCGAGGTCGTCGAGGCGCAATTGTCGACCGACGGCACGCGCAAATGGCTGCTGCGGACCCACGACGCGCAGGATTATGAAATGGTGTTCATCCCCGATTCCGATCGCGGGACATTATGCGTGTCGAGCCAGGTTGGCTGCACGCTCAATTGCACCTTCTGCCATACCGGCACGATGCGGTTGGTGCGCAATCTGGAACCGGCGGAGATCGTCGGACAGGTCATGCTGGCGCGCGATGCGCTGGGCGAATGGCCCAAGCCGGGCGAGGCGCAATCGAGCAGCAGTTACAGTGCCGAAGGGCGGATGCTGACCAACATCGTGATGATGGGAATGGGCGAGCCGCTGTATAATTTCGACAATGTCCGCGATGCGCTGAAGATCGTGATGGACGGTGACGGGCTCGGACTGTCGAAGCGGCGGATCAC
>JANPMU010000206.1:0-3186 GCA_031427095.1 Sphingomonas sp. | reverse complement strand
TAACCATTCGAAAGGGCACCCCCCGCCCGTCACCCCGGCCATGGGTTCTTTTCAAAATATACTTTGACGGGGTCCCTTGAGCCGGGGTCCGCCTTCCTTCATGGCGGTGGCGAAGAACCGGTCGATCCCGGATCAGGCCGGGGATGATGCGCGGACGGCAGCATGGCCGAATTTGAAACTCAACAGGAGTTCGGAAAAATGGAACTGGTTGGTAAAAAAATTATCGTTACCGGTGGATCACAAGGCATCGGAGCATCTGCCGTTCGTGCATTTGTTGCCGCCGGTGCTGACGTATTTTCGCTCGACATCAAGGTCGAAATGGGGATCGAAACTGCTCGAAAGGCAAATGCAGCAGGGCCGGGCACAGCCAAATTCCTCAAATGCGATGTGAGCAATCGAAACGAGGTCGATACCGCATTTGATGCGGCGGTCGCCGAGATGGGGGGCCTCGACGTCCTGGCTCATATTGCGGGAGTCCATCGCCACGCTTCCTCTCGCGACGTTCCGGACGATCTGCTGTCCTGGATATTTGCCGTCAATCTGAACGGGACGATCTTTACCAATGGCGCCGCCTACCGCCATATGAACGCCTTGGGAGGCGCAATCATCAACTTCGGGTCGGAATCAGGATTGACGGCCGAGCCCAATAACGCCGTTTACGGGTCTTCAAAAGCTGCGGTCCATAATTGGACGCGGAGTGTCGCTCGTGAGTGGGGCCCTAAGGCGATCAGGGTGAATGCCGTGCTCCCCTATATTGTGACGCCAATGTATGCGGAGTTCCGCGCCGCCTTGTCACCTGATGAGCTGATGGCGCATGATCGCGCGACAGCCGAGCAGGTTCCGTTGGGTGGCAAATTTGGTGATGCGGACAAGGATTTGTCACCGGTCCTGGTTTTTCTGGCCAGCGAAAGTTCGCGGTTCATCACTGGTCAGCTTATTCCTGTCGATGGCGGTCTTATTTCCGTGCGATGATTGTCACCGGCTCGGCGCTTCCTGCGGCGTCGACGGGAAAACCAGCCCAAGCTTCCGCTTTTTGAGCTTTCCGCTCAAAAGCGGACATCCCGGCCATGGGTTGCCTTGAGCCGGGGTCCGCCTTCCGTCATGGCGGCGGACAACAACAGGTGGATCCCGGGTCAGGCCGGGGATGACGCAAGGAGCGCGACATGCCCAGCTACGAAACCATCCAGTTCGCCCTCGCCGACGGCATCGCCCGCATCACCCTCAACCGCCCCGACCGGCTCAACAGCTTCACGAAGGCGATGCACGGCGAGCTTCGCGACGCGCTCGCCAGCCTCGGTGACGCCCGCGTCATCATCCTCACCGGTGCCGGGCGCGGCTTTTGCGCGGGGCAGGATTTGAACGACCGCGCGGTCGCCCCCGGCGAAGCGGTCGATCTGGGCGAAACCGTCGAGGCGAGCTGGAACCCTTTGATCCGCCGCCTGGCATCGTTGCCGCAACCGGTCATCGCCCGCGTCAATGGAGTCGCCGCCGGTGCCGGAGCGAACATCGCGCTCGCTTGTGACATGGTCATCGCCGCCAAATCGGCCAAATTCATCCAGTCATTCGCCGCACTCGGCCTGATCCCCGACAGCGGTGGAAGCTGGCACTTGCCCCGCCTGGTCGGTCAGGCCCGCGCGCTCGGCCTCGCTCTCACCGGCGAGCCGCTCCTGGCGGAGAAAGCCGCCGAATGGGGCCTCATCTGGAAATGCGTCGATGACGACTCGCTCGACGCCGAGGTCGATGCGCTCGCCTTTAAGCTCGCCAGCCTCCCCCCGCTCGGGCTGGCCGCGATCAAGGCGATCATCCGCACCACCACCTCACGCACCCTCGACCAGGAACTCGACCTCCAACGCGACGAAATGCGCCGCCTTGGCTTCACGCATGATTATCATGAAGGTGTCGCGGCTTTCCTCGAGAAGCGGGCGGCGCAATTCGAAGGCCGCTAGTGTCCGCTATGGGTGGAAAGCGGACGTTGCAGAGCTTAAGCCGAGTTATGTCCATTCAGCTAAATTTCCGATTGAGTACCTTAGCGTCCCTTCTACTGTGCTCATGTGCCAGCGTCTCCGGCCGGGATCGCATTGTCGTCGAATACGGGTGTGGAGATGTCGTTGTAGTGGGACGGGCAAACACCGTGAGTTACACCGACACGTCCGGACCAAACGACCTTCTTGGTCACGGTGTGTTCCAAATGGATATTACAGTCCGAGAGGTCTTGCGCGGACGCGTTGAGAAGGACACCGTTCGAGCTGCTCGCGAGGCCCACGGTCAACTTAGGGACGACGTGGATTTCATCTTCGTCCTACAGCCGAAAGGCAACGACTTCGGCGTCATGGAGGCCCACCTCGCCAGCTCCAGGCCAGCCTTGGCCCCCAGATGCGGCTAATGTCCGCAATCGGTCGAAAGCGGACATTCGTGCGCTCGCTCCCTTTGCGCTTCCAATGTAGGAAATCGCCTGCCACACTTGCCGCATGACGGGTCTGCTCAAAACCCATCCTTCACCAGATCAGGAATCGATGCGGCGGTCCAAAGGTCACGGGGACGTGCCGTGACTTTCATGACCTTTCGGACCATGGACGCCCCACGATGAAGACCCAGCAGCTCCTCAATTTCGCCCGCGACTCGTGGGTCCCGGGCGACACATCATCGCTCGCCGAGATCGCCTCCGCGATCGACGGCAGCCTTGTCGCCACCACCGGCTCGGGCGGGCTCGATTTCGGCGCGATGCTCACCCACGCCCGCAGCGTCGGCGGACCGGCGCTTCGTACAATGACCTTCCATGACCGCGCGCGGATCATCAAAGGTCTCGGCCTCGCCATCCTCGCCCGCAAGGACGAGCTGTACGCGCTCAATTTCGCTACCGGCGCAACCCGCAAGGACGGCTGGATCGATATCGAGGGCGGCGCGGGGACATTGCTGTCCTTTTCGTCGAAGGGCCGCCGCGAACTGCCCGACGCGCACGTCCTGCTCGATGGCGCAGTGGAGCCTTTGTCAAAGACCGGCAGCTTCATCGGCCAGCATATCTACACCCCGCTGCAGGGCGTCGCGGTCCACATCAACGCGTTCAACTTCCCGGTGTGGGGAATGCTCGAAAAGCTCGCGCCGACCCTGCTCGCCGGAATGCCCGCGATCGTCAAACCGGCCAGCTCGACCGCTTATCTGTGCGAAGCCGCGTTCCGGATCATGGTC
>JANPMU010000205.1:0-5853 GCA_031427095.1 Sphingomonas sp. | reverse complement strand
GAGGCGGCAAGCCGGATCCGGATGGAGGTCGAGAGCAAGCCCGAAGCCATCGAGACCCTCGACCGGCGGATCTTCCAGTTGAAGATCGAGCGCGAGGCGCTGAAGAAAGAGAGCGACGGGCCCAGCAAGGAACGGCTCGGCGCGATCGAAAGCGAGCTTGCCAATCTTGAGCAGCAGTCGGCCGAGCTGACCGGGCGGTGGCAAAGCGAGAAAGACAAGATCGCCGCCGAGGCGAAGTTGAAGGAGCAGCTCGACGCGGCGCGGATCGAACTGGACCAGGCCCAGCGCGGCGGCGATCTGGCGAAGGCCGGGGAGCTCCAGTACGGACGGATCCCGGGGCTCGAGAAGCAATTGAAGGACATTGCGGCGGTATCCCAATCGGCGATGCTGCGCGAGGAGGTCGGAGCCGACGACATCGCCGCGGTGGTCGCCCGCTGGACCGGGATTCCGGTCGAGCGGATGATGGCCGGCGAGCGTGAAAAACTGCTCCGGATGGAAGAGCTTATCGGTCGGCGGGTGATCGGGCAGAGCGATGCGGTCAAGGCCGTCGCGGCGGCGGTCCGGCGATCGCGGGCGGGGCTCCAGGACCCCAATCGACCGCTCGGGAGCTTCCTGTTCCTCGGCCCGACGGGGGTCGGCAAGACCGAATTGACCAAGGCGCTGGCCGAATATCTGTTCGACGATTCGGGCGCGATGGTCCGCATCGACATGTCCGAATATATGGAAAAGCACAGCGTCGCGCGGCTGATCGGCGCGCCGCCGGGCTATGTCGGTTACGAGGAAGGCGGGTCGCTGACCGAGGCGGTGCGGCGGCGCCCCTACCAGGTGGTGCTGTTCGACGAGGTCGAGAAAGCCCATAATGACGTGTTCAATATCTTGCTGCAGGTGCTCGACGACGGGCGGCTGACCGACGGTCAGGGCCGCACGGTCGATTTCAGCAACACGATCATCATTCTGACCTCGAACCTCGGCAGCCAATATCTCGCCTCACTCGGCGAGGATGAGGACGCGGCCAAGGTCGAGGCGCAGGTGATGGAGCTGGTGCGCGCGCATTTCCGCCCCGAATTCCTCAACCGGCTCGACGAGATCATATTGTTCCACCGGCTGAGCGCGAGCCACATGGGACCGATCGTCGACATCCAGGTCGAGCGGCTCGGCAAATTGCTCGAGGAGCGCAAGATTGTGCTCGAGCTGAGCGACGCGGCGCGTGCGTGGCTCGGGCGGGTCGGCTATGATCCGGTCTATGGCGCGCGGCCGTTGAAGCGCGCGGTCCAGAAATATCTCCAGGACCCGCTCGCCGACGCGATCCTGAGCGGAACGGTGCGCGACGGATCGACGGTCAGGGTCGATGAGGGGGATGGGGGGCTGGTGCTGACACCAGCCTGAGGAAAGTCAGTCGCGGCCACCCTTGTCCGCAGGGGGAGCGCTGTGATCGAGCGCGGCGATTCCACACGTCATCGTCTCGGTGCGGATCCGGCTCGAGCGGTCGAGGCGACGCGACGCATCGGTGACGAACTCAATGCGTGCGTCGTAGAGAATCCCCGGGCAAGGCCCGCTGAAGGCCGCATAATACCAGCGATTGGTGCGGTCGCGCAGGTAAATGCCGCGCGCGTCGACCGCATAAAAATCGCGAATTCCACCGCCCGCCGCGTCGTCGATCGTGGCCAGCCCGGGGCGGGACACCATCGGGGCGGGACCTTGCGCCAGCGCCGGCGTAGCGGCGGAAAGCGCGGCGAGCAGGATCGGGAGCGTACGCATGGATGCAAATCTACGCCGCATTAACTGAACCTCAGTTGACCGGTTTGGCCGCTTCATATGCCTCGATCATCGGGCCGAGGAAGCGGCGGTACGGCTCGGCAACGCCAAGACCCTTCAAATTGATCGGCTCGCGCACCTGGGTCACGCTGGCGGTCATGATCGTCCGCTCGGTAAGGTGCGGCGCAAACATTTCGGGTCGCGGTTCGAGCCCGGCGGCGGCGGCGATGGCGGCGATGTGGGTGTCCGGGTCGCGGACCAGCGCCTCATAATCGATCGCCGTTATGCGGTCGCCCGCTGCCGCGGTCCAGTGAGCGAACAAGCGGTCTTCGCGCGCCACGCGGCGGCCGACCGATACGAGGTCCCAGCTCCAGTCGACACTGCGCGAGAAATAGGTGCGGAAAGCCGACCAGCCCGAATCGATCGGGTCACGGCGCAGCCACAACAGCGGCGCGTGGGGAAACAGGGCCAGGAGCAGCCCCATATAATTGCTCGCCTCGAGCGACTTGTCGACGAACCGCCCGCTGGTCCCCATGCGCTCGCTGGCGAGGTGCAAATAGGTTTCAACGAGCGTGTTGGGATCGCCGCCGCGCTCAAGCCACGCTTCGAAGCTGGCTGCATCGAGGCCGCCGATGTCGCGAAGGAGCATACGGAACAAGCCAAGCTCCTCGCCGCCACTCACGTCGGGATGGCTGACCAGGATCTGTTCGACCAGCGTGCTTCCCGAGCGCGGCAGTCCGGTGACGAAGATGATCCGGCCGTGATCGACCGTGATCCGGCTGGCGACGCGGGCGATGAGCTCGGCCGGCCAATCGCTCGCCCAGCCTTCGCTGTCGAGCGGACTGGCGGGTTCGGTCCGGATCTGGCGGAGCGCCGTCGCGGCTTCGCTGAAGGCGGCGAAGGCCCCGCCATGGTCGCCGAGCTGATGCCGGGCGCGGCCGACGGCATACCCCATCGTGCCCTGTTCGAGTGGCGCGGCGGGGCGCTGCTTCCACGCCTCCTCCAAACGTCGTGCCAGGGCGGGATCGTGACGAAAATCGACCAGCTCGGCGAGCGACAGCCACGCCTGGCCGAGGCCGGGATTGAGGTCGATCGCCCGAAGCAGCGCTTCGCGCGCGGCCGAATGGTCGCCGAGATTGATCGACAAGGTGCCGTGAAGGAAGGCGTTGGCAACCGGGTCGGGCACCGTCGCCGGGAGCGCCGCCAATTCCCGCTGCGCGGCGTCCAGGCGGCGCCCGCGGGCGAGAATCGTGGCGCGCACAAAGCGCGCGCCGGCGCTGCCGTCGAGCGCATCGACCAGCAGGTCGGCGGCGGCGATGGCGGCATTGACCTCGCCATTGTGGAGCAGCGCGGCCGCGACCGCCTGCCACTGGCGGCCGAGCGGCGCGCGCTGGGCGATCAGCCCCAGCGCCGACCGATTGACCAGCCGCCGGTCGCGCGCCTCGAGCCCTTGCTTGAATTGGTCAAGCAATATTTCGATCGAATCAGCCATGGAGTTCCGGTCGGGTCAGGAGAGAAGACGGCAGCCGCATAGCCAAAAGCGCGGCTCGTCGCACAACCAAAAGGGGGAGGCAGGTTGCCCTGCCTCCCCGGTTGGAACGACCGTTAGGCCGGACCGATTACTTGGCGCTGAAACGCAGTGCCCAGGTCAGGCGAACCGAGCGCGGAGCCTGGTAACCGCTAACCAGCCGATAGTCGGAGCGGACCGAACCGTCGTCGTTCTCGCCGAATTCACCAAAGTCGAGCTGCGACTTGGAATTGAAGACGTTGAAGACGTCGACGCGGAAGGACGAACGACCGAGCGCCTTCGGCAGGTTGAACTGCGCACCAAAGTCGATGTTCTTGAGCCACTTGCCCTTGAACGCAGAGCCGCGCGGAACCAGTGTGCTGGTGGTCGATCCGCCGTTGCCGAGCGGATTGGCACAGAAGAACGACGCCGCCTGATACTGCGACGCGTAGAAGTCGGTCGGATGGACGCCGATGCACGAGAAGTTACGCGGCGACTGGACGGTGATGTTGGTCCCGAGCGTTACCCAATCGACCGGCTTGAACGAGCCGAAGAACTTGAACGTGTGCTTGCGCTCGTTAGCGAGGATGCCGGTGGCGCCATCGACCAGACCCGGCTGGTCGAAATCCTGCGTAAGGCCGGCGTCATCCTGGTTATTGTCCGATTTGACCGAACCTTCGTAGTTACCGCGAGCCTTCTGCCAGGTGTAGCTGAAGTCGAAGCCGTAGGTGCCGTTGAACGCCTTGCTCAACAGCAGTTCGACGGCGTCATATTTGCGAGTGGCCTTCGGATAGCCGAGAGACGCGGCCGAAAGCGTCACGACTTCGCAGAGACGCGGATCGCCGGTGGTGAGGTCGCCCGGAACCGTCGGGATGCAGTGATCGCCGCCGTCGAGACGAACGGTGACGTCCGAACCCGGATTGGCCAGCACATATTGGTGGAAGCCGGTGAACGCACCCACCGACGAGTCGGAGCACAGCGTGGCGTCGATGCCGACATCGGCGCAATATTTGTTCACCGCAGCGTCGATCGCCATGTCTTCGATCGCCACCTTGAGACGACGGTTGATGTAGCGAACACCGAAGGTCCAGTCGCCCGTCTTGTGCGTCGCACCAAGGATGTACTCGTCCTGGTACATCGCCGCGAGCCCGTCAGCGACCAGCGTATCGGTCGGTCCCGCAATACCGTCCGAGAAGACCACGCGGCACAGTTGGCCTGCGCCCGGACCGGCGTTCGGGCAGGTATTGGTATTCTGAGCCGTCAACGGACCAAGCAGCGGCGCGCCGCTTACCGGATCGAACTGCTGGCCGACCGGGATGCCCGTCGCCGGGTCGAACACCGCACCACTCACGCCGGGCAGGTAGCTGAAGCGCTGCTCGTAGAAGGTCTCCGCGCCGGCCAGACGAATATTCGTGTTGGTCGGAACGCCGAGATAATAGCGGCCCCAGAACGCCTGGATCTTGGTCAGCTTGTCGCCGAACACGTCGAACGAAGCGCCAAGGCGAGGCGCCCACTGGTTCTTCTGCGTGAGGTAGGTATTGCCTTCAATGCTGCTATTTTCATAGCTGTCGTTGCGGACGCCGAGCTGCAGGTTGAGGCGATCGTCGAACAGGTCCCAGCTATCCTGCAAGTAAAACGCCGTCTGCTTGCTCACGAACGAGCCGCTGTTGAGGTAGGTCCGCGTGCGGATGCGGCTGGCCTGGAAGCGATAGATGCGGTCACCGGTGTAGGAGGTATTCTCACCCGATTCGAGATCTTCGCGATCCCAGCCCAAGCGGAAATGGTGCTTGCCCAGCAAATTGACGTAAAAATCGGCATCGACGCGATAGACCGTGCGCTTGTCGTCACCGGAGCTCGGCGCGACCGGGGCGCCCGAAACACTGCCGACGGTCTGCGGCAAACCAAGGAGCTGGGTCTGGATGATCGGGATCGGGTTGCTGCCCAGAACATTGTCAAAACGGCGGTAGTTGTTAATGCCGTAGAGGCCCGACAGCGTGAACCACTTGGTGAACTGTCCAGTGTACTGCAAGATATAGTTCTTGCCGCCGATTTCATTGTCCTCACGGGCAATGTTACCGCTGGTCTTGTTGCCGAGGGCATCGACCCGAACATGGTCGGTGTAGATGTGGCGGCTATCGTCCCAGAACGTGCCTTCGATACGGTGCCCGTCGATCGGGATCGCGTCGAGCTTCAGCCCGTAGAACGGATCGTTCGACCTGGACGTGAAGCGGAAGCCACCCGTGACGCTGGTATCTTCAACCTTGTTGTAGCGCGGAGCGAACAGCGCATAGCCGAACAGGCGATCCTTGATGATCGCGCCCGAGGCGTAAAAGCTGGCGTCGATGCGCTGACGATAATCGTCGTTATTCTTCTGCTTCAGCGAGCCCGCAGCATTGGTGAACGTGTTCGGCGAATCGCTCGTCAGGAAGTCAGGCTGGAAGCTGATCACAGCGCCGGCTTCGAAATTGTTCGAACCCGACTTGGTCACCGCCGAGGTCACGCCCCCGAGGGCGCGGCCATATTCCGCCGTCCAGCCGCCGGTCTTGACGTCGAAGGTGCGGTAGAATTCGAACGGCACCAGACTGTTGCCG
>JANPMU010000204.1:0-10108 GCA_031427095.1 Sphingomonas sp. | reverse complement strand
CGAATTCGCTGTCCGCGATCGACGCACCGATGCCGGCTCCGCTCTCCACCGCAACCTCCGCGCCGAGCGCGATGAACTTCCTGACCGTCTCGGGGATGGCGGCGACGCGCGATTCGCCCGCGACAGCTTCCTTGAGGACAGCGATGCGGGTCGGTCCGGCCACGCTCAATTGCTGATGATGTAAATGACGATCATGGCGATCGTGAAGCTCGCGACCGCGCCATATTTGAACAGCTTGATAAAGCCCGAGTAATTGCGTTCGTGCGCCGGATAATCATTGCCCGGTGCGGTGCTGTATCCGGGTTTACCGGCTTGATCGCCTGCCATGCTCGTCTCCTGTTTGAATGTGCCCCGCTGCATAACAAGCCCGGCGGCGTCCCCCAAGCCCATTCGCGCTTTAAGCACGCCTTTACTCCTTGGCCATTAGGATGCCGCATCTGGGAGTATGGATATGCGCGCCGAGCCGCTTCGGTCTCTATTGCTGGTCGATGCCGATCCCGCCGAACGGCGTAGCGTGTCGGCGATTGCCGCGCGGGCCGGCTGGAGCGTGGTGGGAGCGGCGTGTAGCGAAAGCGCGGTTGGGCTGCTGCAAGGCCCGCATGGCCGCGAGGTCCAGGCCGCATTGCTTGGCAGCTGGGACGATTCCTGCGGCCGCGCGCTGATCGAGGCGCTTCGCATCGGTCGCCCCGACCTTCCGGTGATCGTCCTTGCCGAACGGGGATCGGTCGCGCTCGCGGTCGAGGCGATGCGCGCCGGGGCTTCGGATTTTCTGGTCAAGCCGGTCGCGCCCGAACGTTTGCTCGAAGTGCTCGCGATCAATGCCGACCGGCGCCGCGCCGAAGGGGAGTTGGCGCCGCTGTCCGAAAAGCTCGCGCCCACGCTTTCGCTCGAGGAACTGATCGGCGCCGCGCCCGATTTCCGATCGGCGTTGGCAATCGCCGCCAAGGCCGCCCGAAGCCGATTGCCGATCCTCATCGTCGGTGAACCGGGCAGCGGCAAGGAAACCATCGCGCGCGCGATCCACGCCGCCAGCCTTCGCGCAAAAGCGCCGATGATCGAAGTCGATTGCAAGGCGGTCGCCGCGAACATCATCGACAGCGAACTGTTCGGCCATGTCGCCGGTGCCTTCCCCGGCGCCTTCGCCGAGCGGGTCGGTCGAATGGTCGAGGCCGACGGCGGAACCCTGTTGCTCGACGAGGTCGGCGCGCTGCCGCTCGAAACCCAGGAATTGCTCGACCGGGTTCTCGCCACCGGCGAAGTGCGCCCGGTCGGCTGCAACGGCAGCAATTCGATCGATGTCCGCGTGATTGCGACCGCAAGCCGACCGCTCCCCGCCGATTTCAACCCCGCGCTGGCCGAGCGGCTTTCCGCAACCACCGTCGCGGTGCCCGCGCTGCGCGAGCGCAGCGGCGATGTTCCGGCGCTGGCCCGTCACTTCCTTGCCCGCTTCTCGGGCCAGCCGGCGCTCGGTCAATTGTCGATCGGCAATGACGCGCTCGCGGTGCTGATGCGGTACGGTTGGCCGGGCAACGTCCGCCAGCTTTCCGGCGTCCTGTTCCGCGCCGCGCTCCAATCCAGCGGATCGGCGCTTACCGCGGAAGATTTTCCGCATATTGCGATTCAGTCGCGCTTTACCGGGCGCGCCAATGACATTGCGCCCGACATCAGCAAGGTTTCGAGCGATGCCGCGCTGGCCGGATCGCCGAGCGTGACGCTGTTCCGGGACGACGGCCATTTGCGCAGCCTCGAGGAGATCGAAGCCGACATCATCCGCCTCGCCATCGGCCATTATCGCGGGCGGATGACCGAGGTCGCACGCCGGCTCGGCATCGGTCGCTCGACGCTTTACCGAAAATTGGGCGAACTCGGGATCGACACCGCCGCCTGACGGCGTCACGCTGGCGCGCTGCGCTGGATATTTCCCCCTCGCGCCCAACGGCGTGATCCTGGTCCACCGCGACGGTTCGGCGGTCGTCGTGTTCAGACCCGCGGGGTCAGCGCCTGGTCCTTGAGCCCGCGCCACACACGCAGCGCCTGGACGGTTTCAAACACGTCATGCGCGCGGATGATCTGAGCGCCCTGATCGAACCCCTTGAGCGCCAGCGCGAGGCTCCCGCCGAGGCGCTGGTCGGCCGGCGCTTCGTTCGACAATGCGCCGATCGTCCGCTTGCGGCTCGCGCCCAGCACGAGTCCGCAGCCGAGCCCGTGGAACAATGCCAGGCCATTCAGCAGTTCAAGATTGTGCGCGACGCTCTTGGCGAACCCGATTCCCGGATCGACCAGCATCTTCGATCGATCGACCCCCGCCGCCGCAGCCGCTGCAATCCTCGCTTCAAGCCACAGATAGACCTCGACCATCACGTCGCCATAATGCGGCGCATCCTGCATCGACCCGGGCTCGCCTTGATGGTGCATCAGCACCACCGGCACCCCGGCCGAAGCCACCACTTCGGGCGAACGCGGATCGAAAGTCAGCGCCGAGACGTCGTTGACCAGGCGCGCACCCGCAGCCAGCGCGGCCTCCATCACGCTCGCCTTGCGCGTATCGACCGACACCGCCACCCCGCTTGCGGCAAGGCGTTCAATCACGGGCACAACCCGCTCCGCCTCATCGCCTTCCCATAAAGGCTTGGCCCCGGGGCGGGTCGATTCGCCGCCAACATCGATGATCGCGGCGCCTTGCGCGCTCATGTCGCTACCTGCGGCCGCCGCTTCGCCCGGGTCTGCGAAGCGCCCGCCGTCGGAAAAACTGTCGGGGGTCGCGTTGACGATCCCCATGACCTGGGGCTGGTCGAGCCGAACGGTGCGCGAACCAAGGACCAGCGGCGCGCGAGTAGCGGTCAGGCGCGCCCAGTCCGCCGCCATGACGTCATCGAACCGGTCTTCAATCGCCTCGACCGGCAGGAGTTCGCTCGACACCCGCCGAACGCCCTCGATCTTGACCAGTTCGACACTTGCAAACCAGTTCAACCCACCGGCGAGCCGCGCGACCTTGCCGTCATATCCGAACGGCGAATCGACGAACCCGGTAGGGCGGAGCAGCGTGCGCAACGGGTCAGAGCGCCGCGAGGTGGCGCTGGCGCAGCGTGTCGATCGGTTCGATCATTCCCATTCGCTCGACGTGCCAGAAGGTCCAGCCGTTGCATGACGGGGCGCCTTGCAATGCCGCACCAACCTTGTGGATCGACCCGGCATGACCTTCGCAGACGATCGAGCCGTCGGCACCGACAATGGCCGAAAACCGCCTTTTGGCATCGGTCAATTTGGTCCCGGGAGGGATCGCACTGGTTTCGACCAGCAGCCCGAACGCGACCTTGGGCGCGGAGCGTTTGTCGGCCATCACGACCATCGCGCTTTCATCGAGCGGGAGCGTCGAAGCGATCCGTTCTTGCGCGACCTTGATATAAGCGGGCTCGCGCTCGATCCCGATCCACCGCCGCCCCAGCCGCCGCGCCACCGCGCCGGTCGTTCCCGTACCGAAGAACGGATCAAGGACGATGTCGCCCGGTTTGGTGCAGGCGAGCAGCACCCGATAGAGCAAGGCCTCGGGCTTTTGCGTCGGATGCGCCTTGTGGCCATCGTCGCCCTTGACCCGCTCGGTTCCACTGCAGATCGGAAGCGTCCAGTCCGAGCGCATCTGGAGATCGTCGTTCAATGCCTTCATCGACTGATAATTGAAGGTGTAGCGCGCTTTCTCGTCCTTGGCGCACCAGATCAGGGTTTCGTGCGCGTTGGTGAAACGAGTCCCGCGGAAATTGGGCATCGGGTTCGACTTGCGCCAGACGATGTCGTTGAGGATCCAGAAGTCGGCGTCCTGGAGCAGCGAACCGACGCGAAAGATGTTGTGATAGCTTCCGATCACCCAGATGGTGCCGTCATCCTTGAGAATACGGCGCGCCTCGGCCAGCCATTCGCGGGTGAAATCATCATAGGTCGCCAGGCTGTCGAACTTGTCCCAATCATTGTCGACCGCATCGACCCGCCCGCCTTCGGGCCGGAACAAGTCGCCACCAAGCTGGAGATTATAGGGCGGATCGGCGAAGATCATGTCGACCGATTTGTCGGGCATCGCCGCCATCGCCGCGATGCAGTCACCCTCGACGATCTGGTCGATCGGCAAGCTCTTCGAGCGCGGACTAGTGCGCGGCCGCAAGCGGCCCTGGCTCTCCCCGATCCGGGTTACGAGATTCATTGTGCGTTACGCCCCCCTGTTGGACGCGCACGGTGAGTCAGACGGGACTCACGGTCAAGACGGCGCTGACCAGATGCTCGTCCCGCGACCGAAGAACGAAGCGAGTCCATTGGGACCGGAACACAAGATGTTGAGTCCCTCACCCCCGTTGAGACTCAAGCGGTGGTGGTGTGGCCCAAAGGACTCGGAGCGGCGATTTCGAACCGAAGGTCGCCTTGCGCGCCCCGGGCAAGCCGCTCGCGGACCGGAGCGAAGGTCCGGCGATGCAACGCGGTCAGCCCGTGCGTGTCGAGCGCGCGGATATGTTCGGGGGTCGGGTAACCGCGATTGCGCTCCCAGCCGTAGCCCGGATGGCTCCGCGCATGATCGGCCATGATCCGGTCGCGGGTGACCTTGGCGATGATCGACGCCGCCGCGATCGAACGGCATTTGGTGTCGCCCGCGACGATCGCCTGTGATGTATGATCCCAGTTCGGGCAGCGGTTGCCATCGACCAGTACCATCGCCGGGACGATCCCGAGCGCCTCGACCGCGCGAACCATCGCCAGCATCCGCGCCCACAAGATGTTGAGCTCGTCGATCTCCTCGACCGAGACGATCCCGACCCCGATCCGCGCGACGCCTTGGGTTTGGGCCAGCTGCAATTTGGCGTAAAGCGCCTCGCGCCGGGGTTCGGCCAATTTCTTCGAATCGTCGATCCCGCGCGGGAAACGCCGCCGGTCGAGAATCACCGCCGCCGCGACCACCGGTCCGGCCAGCGGCGCGCAGCCCGCCTCGTCCACGCCAGCGAGCGGCTCGGCAAATTCACGTTCGATTCGGAAGCAAGGCAAGGCCATCGCCGCCCAACCTAATCGAGCGACCGCAGCTGGTCGAACGGAATAACGCCGAGCGCATGACCCATCGGACAATGGCCCTTGCCCAGCCGCGGAGCCGCAGCCAGCGCGGCGCGAACATATGTCCTCCCGCGTTCGATCGCCGGGACAAGCTCCAGCCCATCGCCCAGCCCGACCGCGATCGCACTCGCCAGGGTGCAGCCGGTGCCGTGGGTGTGGCGTGTATCGATCCGCGGCGATTCCCACCGCGCGATCTCGCCGTCGGGTCCGACCAGCCGGTCGATCACCGTCTCGCCCTTTGCATCACCCCCCTTGGCGAGGAAAGTAATGCCCGCCGCGCGCAGCGCATCATCGCCGCCGAGCGCGGCGAGTTCGGGAATGTTGGGGGTGGTCAGCGTCGCGATGCGCATCAGCCGGTCGAACGCCGCGATCGTCCGCGCATCGGCCAGTGCCGCGCCGCTGGTCGCGACCATCACCGGGTCGAACACCAGCGGCAACCCGATATTCTCCAGCCGGTCGGCGATCGCACGGGCGGTTTCCGGCGACCCGATCATGCCGATCTTGACCGCGTCGACGCCGATGTCGTTCCATACCGAGTCGATCTGCGCGAGGATCATTGCCGCCGGCACGGCCATCACCGAATCGACCCCGAGCGTGTTCTGCGCGGTAATCGCGGTCACTGCGGTCATGGCGTGGCCGCCGAGCATGGTGATGGTCTTAATATCGGCCTGGATCCCCGCGCCGCCGCCCGAATCCGAACCCGCGATGACGAGAATTCGCGCGATGCTCACGCCGCCGCGACCGCCTCGCAGATTCCATCGACCAGCCGTTCGACCTGCGCCGCGTCGTCGCCCTCGGCCATTACCCGGATCAGCGGCTCGGTGCCCGACTTGCGGATCACCAGTCGGCCACGACCATCGAGCTCGGCCTCGGCCGCCGCAATGCGCTCTTTGACCGCCTTGGTCTCAAGCGGCGCGCCGCTATCAAAGCGGACATTCTTGAGCAATTGCGGGACCGGCTCGAACTGGCGCAGCATCTCGCTCGCCGGACGTTTGGCCTCGACCAGAGCGGCCAGCACCTGCAGCCCCGCGATCAGCCCGTCACCGGTGGTCGAATGATCGGTCAGGATGATGTGCCCCGATTGTTCGCCCCCGACGTTGCAACCCCTGGCGCGCATCGCTTCGAGAACATAGCGGTCGCCGACCTGGGTCCGCTCGAGCCCGATGCCCTGCTCCGCCAGCCGCCGTTCGAGGCCGAGATTGGACATCACCGTCGCCACCACCGCTCCACCGGTGAGCAGGCCAAGCCGGGCTTGCTCGCTGGCGATCAGCGCCATCAACTGATCGCCGTCGATCAGCCTGCCGGTTTCATCGACCACGATCAGCCGGTCAGCATCGCCGTCGAGCGCCAGCCCAAGCTGCGCGCCCTCCGCGACAACGCGTTCCTGAAGTGTCTGCGGAGCGGTCGACCCACAGCCTTCGTTGATGTTGACGCCGTTGGGCGAAACCCCGATCGCGACGACATCCGCGCCCAATTCCCACAGAGTGTCGGGGGCGACATGGTAAGCCGCGCCATGCGCGCAATCGACCACCACCTTGACCCCGTCGAGCCTCAACCGTTCGGGAAAGGTCGACTTGGCGAAGTGGATATAGCGGCCGCGCGCATCGTCAATCCGCTTGGCCCGCCCGATCTTCGCCGCAGCAACCAGCCGGGGTTCCTGCTCGAGCCGCCGCTCGATCGCCAGCTCGCTCTTGTCGCTGAGCTTGTAGCCGTCGGGCCCGAATAATTTAATGCCATTGTCGACGAACCTGTTGTGGCTGGCGGAGATCATCACGCCCAGGTCCGCGCGCATCGAGCGGGTCAGCATTGCCACCGCCGGGGTCGGCATCGGGCCGAGCAGGACGACGTCCATTCCGACGCTGCAGAAGCCCGCGACCATCGCCGATTCCATCATGTAGCCGGAAAGCCGTGTGTCCTTGCCGATCACCACCCGGTGACGATGATCGCCGCGCAGGAAATGCGCTCCTGCCGCCTGGCCGACGCGCATCGCGATCTCGGCGGTCATCGGCGGCGTGTTGGTCAGGCCGCGAATGCCGTCAGTGCCAAAAAATTTGCGTGTCATGGTGCGGGTCTTAGCGCGGCTCGTCGGCGCTTGCGAGGGTTGCGCCGATCCTAGCGCCGATAAGCCTCGGGAAGGTCCTTGCGCGAAAGGTCGCGATAGCGGTCGCGCAGCTTGGTCTGGCGGTTGTCGAGTGGCTGGCGGACCCCGTCGATCCACACCATTTCGGCCGCGCTGTCATTTTCCAGCGGGTCGCCCGACCAGATCACAACATCGCCACGATGGCCGGGCGAAAGGCTGCCGATCTCGCCGCCCATGCCCATCGCCTCGGCCGGACGCGAGGTGACCATCGCCAGCGCTTCACCCCATGGCACGCCGCTCGCTCCGGGAACGCGCCCGAGCGCGACGAGGTTGCCGGCATAATGCCGTGCGAGCCGCGCCTGGCGAGTGTCATTGTCGTTGATCATCCCGATCGACACACGCACGCCCGCGGCGCGCAACCGCCCGATGTTCGACTGGGTCGCGGCGAGCGTTTCGAAGCTGCCCGGCAGATCGTCGAGCGCCGAAGCGATCACCGCAATGTCGGCGGCGGCGATGCGGTCGGCGACCGTCCAGCCTTCATCGGCGCCGACCAGCACCAGCTTGAGATCGGGAAATTCGCGCTTCAGCGAAATGACTTGCAGGATGTCGCTGGCACGCTCGACATGGACCATCAGGATCTGCCGTCCGCGCAGCACCGGCACCAGTGCCGCCGCGTCGAACCGGGTCAGCAGAACATCATCGCTGCGCCGCGCATCGGCGGAAAGCAATTTCGGATCACTCGCGTTTTCCGGAACGGTCGGCTCGCCACGGCGCGCGCCGCCGCTGCGGATCGGGGATGCAAATTGTCCCAGCTCGGCCGCCTCGCGCAGCGCATTGCGCAACAGGACATGCGCCGAAGCGCGCGATCCGCCGGCCTCCTCCGCCCCGGCTTCGCCGAGTTCGACGAACTGGAACAAGCGCGCACGCGTGACCGCGTTCCAATCATCCGCCAGGTCGATCATCGCGCCCTGTCCGGCGAAGATGCCCTTGGCGGTTTCGGGCGCGACGACGGCGCGCGTGACCCCGTCGCTGCGGCTGACGGCGATCGCGAACGACTTGGGATTGATCGCTGGCGCAACATCGATCGCGGCGCTGAACGGCCCGCTGCTGGCGACCGCGTCGTTGGACACATCGACCGCATCGACATCGGACAGGCCGAGCCGCGAGAAGCCCGCGACGATCCCGGGCGTCACCCATTTTCCGGTGGCGTCGATCATCGTCGCATTGGCCGGAATGCGGATCGCCTGACCGCCCGCCGCGACCATCAGGCCGTCGGTGATGACCACGGTCCCGCCCGCGATCGGCTCCGACCCGTCACCCAGCGCAACCGTGCCGCCGGTGATGACGATCGTTTCGGCGAGCGCCGGAACCGATGCGGCGAGCAACAGCGCGAACAGCACGGCGCGCTTCACTTCACATCCCCTTCACCCGGCTGGCCGAGCTCGAAATCGCTGACCCGCTGCACGCGCGGATTATTGGCATCGTACATCAGCGCGCCATCGACCCACACTTGGGATGGGCGCGTGTAGACGCTGAACGGATCGCCGTTCCACAGGACGACATCGGCATTCTTGCCCGGCCTGAGGCTTCCGGTCTGATCGAAGATGCCGAGCGCTTTGGCCGGATTGGCGCTGAGCCAGGTCCACGCCACGCCATCCGAAATCTGGATCCCCGCGCGCCGCCCGGCGGCGAGCGCCTTGGCGGCTTCCTGGTTCAGCCGCTGGATGCCATTGGGATCGTCCGAATGAACGATCGCGCAGGCGCCGGCATTGTGAACGAGCGCGATATTCTCGTTGATCGCGTCATAGCTTTCCATCTTGTAGCCGTACCAGTCGGCCCACATCGCCGAGCAAATGCCGTTGGCTTTGAGCAAATCGGCAATTTTATAAGCTTCGACCGCGTGGTGGAAGGCGGTGATCTTGTAGCCGAATTCACGACTGAGGTCGATCATGATCGCCATCTCGTCAGCGCGATAGCAATGGTTGTGGACCAGGATCTTGCCCGCGAGCACCCCGCGCAGCGTGTCGAGTTGAAGGTCGCGGGTCGGCATATCGCCGCCATTCTTGTCGTAGGCATCCCATTTGCGCCTGTAATCCTGCGCCCGGATCCAGGTCGCACGGGTCACCGCGACATTGCCCATTCGGGTTGCCGGCATCAGCCCCTTGCTGCCGTAGACGCGCTTGGGATTTTCGCCACAGGCCATCTTGAGGCCGTAAGGTGCGCCGGGAAACTTCATCCCCTGAACGGTCCGCGCCGGAACATTCTTGAGCACCACCGATCGCCCGCCGAACAGATTCGCCGAACCGGGCAAAATCTGCAGTGCGGTCACTCCGCCATTGGCCATCGCCCGGCCGAATCCCGGGTCCTGCGGCCACACGCTATGTTCGGCCCACACTTCGGACCGGACCGGACCGGTCGCTTCATTGCCGTCGCTGTGCGCCTCGACGCCTGGCGAAGGATAATTACCAAGGTGACTGTGCACGTCGATGATCCCGGGGGTGACGAACTTTCCCGTCCCGTCGATCATCACCGTTCCCTCCGGAACCGGAAAGTCGGCAATCGGCGGATAGGTCGCGATCAATTTGCCATCGGCGAACAGAAGCGAGCCATGGTCGATCTGGCCGCCCTCGCCATCGAGGATGGTGGCATTGCGGATCAGCGTCGGCGCGCCGGGATAGCGGGCATAGGTCGATGCGTACGGATCCTCGTCGATCCGCACCGCCGGCTTGCGCGCGGCCTTGCCCGGCGGAGCGGTCTGCGCGCACCCGATGACCGCGATCGCGAGCAGCGCTGCGGCGGCCAGCCGTGCCTGACGCATCACGCGGCGGGCGGGCGCGGTGCGGTTTCCAGGTCGGGGCGGGTCCCCGCCGACTGCGGCTCGCCCAATTCGGTCCGCCCGGCCAGATCGTCGTCTTTGAGCGTGTCGAGGTGCATCAGTTTCTT
>JANPMU010000203.1:0-2026 GCA_031427095.1 Sphingomonas sp. | reverse complement strand
CGGTCGCCGAAGCGCGAGTCGAGCCCGTCGCGCGAGGCCCGGATGCGCTCGCTTAGCCCGACCAGGTCGAGCACCGCCCACAGCGCGTCCTCGCTCGCTGGCCGGCTGCCCCACGACAAATTGTTGCGCAGCGAATCGTCGAACCCGGTTTCGGCCTGGCCGACATAAGCGATTCCCGCCTTCCACCGGCGCATCCGCACCGGGTCGAGCGCGGCGCCGTCGACCATGACCTGCCCGGCGTGCGGAACGAGCAAGCCGACGATCAGGTCGATCAGGGTCGACTTGCCGGCCCCCGACGCGCCGCCGATGCCGAGCCATTGACCCGCATCGAGGGTCAGCGCGACGTCGCTCAGCCCGGGCCCCGAATCGTGACGAAACGACAGTTTGTCGAGGGTCAGGCGGCGCCAGTCGAGCGGCAGCGGTGGATCGTCGAGCGGGGGTGGTTCGGTCAGCGGGCCAAGCAGATTGATGATCGCGGTGAAGGATGGGACGTGCGCGGCGAGCCCCTGGAGCGATTGCTGGAGTTGCTGGGCGGGCGCGCTCATCCGCGCGAACAGGACCAGCGAGGTGATCAGCAGCGGCAGCGGCAGCGCGAGCCAGCGATCGCCGATCAGCAACAGCAAAGCCGCCGCGCAGGCCGCGGCGACCGACGCCGCTGTCCTGACCCGCGCCAGATCCGCAGCATATATGGCGAAATCGCGCGCCAGGCCGGCCAGGCTGCTGCGATATTCGATCAGATATTCACCCAGCGCGCCTTGCGCCAGCGCGGTTTTCAACCCGCCGTGCAGGCGAAAGCCGGCCTGGGCGCTGGCGGTCTGGCCATCGCTGATCGCGAACCCGCTATGTTCGCCGCGCCGCAGCCAGCCGCGCGACCCCGCCAGCCCGACCAGGATGATCACCGCCGCCGTCAGCGCCAGCGCCGGGGACAGCAATGCGGCGAGGACGCATTGCAGGCTGAGCATGATCAGCGACACGAGGATGGTTTGACCGTGGAGGATCGCAAGCGCGGTGCGGGGCACCTCGCTGAGCAACAGCGACTGCATTCCCGCCTGGCCGATGCGCGAGGCGTGGGGCCAGCCGCGCGCGGCGAGGGTCGCGACCGCGCGCAATTTGAGCGAGGCGGCATAATCGGCCTCGATCACCGCGAGCAGCCGGTCGCGGCAACTGAGCAACAAAGCGCGGGCGACCATCATCGCCAGGAACAAGGCGATGGCGCTGGCGAACCGGGCGTCGGACGAGCCCCCGGGAAGCCAGGTCGCGAAGCCGCCGAGCGAGGCGGCGTCGCTTCCCCCGGCGGCGGCGAGGATCGGCACGAGGAGCAGGATGCCGAACCCTTCGGCGAAGGCGCCGGCGACGATCAGCAACAGCGCCTGGGGGAAACAGCGGCCCGCTTGCTGGCGGAAATCGGCGAACAAAGCACGACTGGCCGCCCATCCGGATGGGGTCATCCGGGAACCAGGCGCAGCAAATTGGCCGCGACCAGCTGACCGATGAACGGCGAGATCTGCGCGAGGCAGGTCGGGCGATCGACCGCATAGTCTTCGACCAGGCGGTCGGCGATTTGGGCCACGCTGATCGGATCGGCGGCAAGCCGCCAGATGGCGAGGCCGACCGAATCGAGCCCGAAGCATTCCCCCCGATCAAGATCAAGCGCGACCAGTTCGCCGTCAATCTCCCCCGTCGGAATCGATTCGTTGCGCACCACGCGGGATAAGGGATCGATCAAGCTGATGGTCATGGTTCGCCTTCCCAGGGCAGTTCGGCTAAAGTTTGTTTCAGCTTTGCTGAATCGGTACCGGCCCGCTCCCTTATCCGGCCTCCCATAGCATAAACTGATCGGGTGGCCGGGTAAGGGAGCGGGCCGGTGCGGGCTCACTGAAACAGACGCTAACCGGCAAGCGGATCGACGGCAAGGAGCCAGGCGCTGTATCATTATCATGCGTTCGGACTGCGGATCGCAAGTGCGCTCGTGCTTCCCGAACTGCGCGAAGGCGGCGGGCCGGCCGATCTGGAAATCCTGTTCGAA
>JANPMU010000202.1:0-3488 GCA_031427095.1 Sphingomonas sp. | reverse complement strand
ATCGAACAGGTTTCGGACAGATTACGCAGACATTACAACGGTCCGACACCGGCTCGAGCATTGGACTCCCATCCGCTCGGCTAACCCTTGGCTGCTCTTGGCTTAAGTTTTTGTCAAGCATGCCTGTATAACCTGGGTTAACCATATGGCTGCGCGGCATTTGCGCTAAGTCCGTCACATGCTTGGGTTTTTCGATTGCCACTGCGCTCCGCAACATGATGCGATGATGCAACGCTGTCCTGTTTTCGGACAGTAAGCGGCCATAAGCGAATCAGATTGCACCACCTGACCAAGGGTCTGGAAGCCGAATCGCAGGAGTTTCGGGAGGCTGTTCAGCCGGTTTTGCGGTAAAGTCTGTTGCAGTGAGTCGGCACCGGGCCGCGCCGGCGAAGCGGAAACAAACTCTAACGCGCGATCCGGTGGCGGTAGGTGATGTTGACCCGTTGCGACAGCAGCAAATAGGGCAGCCACAGCGCGACGCTGATCAGGACCTTTTTGACATTGCCTTCGAGCAGCGCCTCGAGCGACTGCGCCACTGCGACCGGAAGCCCGTCGGTGCCCGCGACCAGTTTCGCGATTCCCATCTGCATCGCCAGGTCGATCATCCAGATCGCCGCCAGCAGCCGCGGGAACAACGGCACCCGGCGCAGCGCCGCGACAAACGCGACGACATACAGGCTCGACAGCAGCACCACATCGAGCGTCATCAGCCCGTGGAGGATCCGCAGCCAGTTCGGCACCGGCCCGGCCAGTGCGGGCATCGCCGTCAGATATTCCGCCGCGCGCACCGGCACGTTGATCAGCATGCCGACCAGCAGCGAGACCATGATTCCGCTCGTCCCGTACAATGGGTGGCGGGTCGCTTCGCTGCGGCTGACATTACGCCACCGCCCGACCTGCGCCATTCGCGTCCCTGGCTGAGCCAGCCGGTCGCCCTCGGCAAACCAGTTGAGCGACAGCAGCATCGCCCCGAACGGGGTAAGCACCAGCAGCACATAAGGCAGCAAGGCGCTCAGCGGCGGAAGCGCGCCGTACAGCGGGCTGGTCGCGACCCGCAGTGCCGACGCCAGCACCGCGACCACCAGCCAGCCGGTCATGATCCGCGGCAAGCCCCCCTCGATCGTCAGCAGCAAGGCTGCCGATCGGGCGTGCAGGCGTTGGCGGACGTGGATCATCATGGCGGCGTTGATCGCTCCGGTGGTGCGTTGCCGATGGGGATAGGCGGACAGGCCTTACTTTATAGTAAAAGCCCGCGAGCGCCATCCGGTTCCATTGGCCGGCGACCGTCACGCTCATGCGGTCATCTCCCGCGATCATTGCACGGCAGCAAGCCCGACCCGCCGGGAAAGATCCATTTGCGTGGCACTTGTGTTTGTTTTGGACTCTGTCATGGTCGTCGGCGCTCGGTCATGCCTTTCGACACTCCAGGGGGGGTTCGTCATGATCAGCCTGTCATATTCCGCCGTCATGCGGCCTGTTCCTTGTCATCGCGATCGGACGGGCGGCGCCTGAGCGGCGGACCGGCCGGTGACCGCGGCTTCGATCATCGCAACACTCGCCGGCGAGCTCGCTCTGTTCGCGGGTGTCGGCTATCTGATGTTCGCGCTCGACGATCTGCTCGTCGACCTGATCTATTTCGCGCGCCGCCTGTGGCGCCGGGCGACCGTCTATCGCCGCCACGCGCGGTCCGACGCGCGCCAGCTTACCCCGCCCGAAAAGCCCGGCTGGATCGCCATCTTCGTTCCCGCCTGGGATGAATCGGCGGTGATCGCGCCGATGCTCCGCGCCACGCTCGCGCGCGTTGCCCACGCCGATTACCGCATCTTCGTCGGTTTTTATCGCAACGATCCGGCGACCGCTGCGGCGATTGCCTCGGTGCCCGATGCGCGGGTCGTCCGCGTGGCGCTCGACGTCGATGGACCGACGACCAAGGCCGACTGCCTCAACCATCTCTACGCCGCTTTGCTCGACGCCGAAGCCGCCGACGGCCGCGCCGCCAAAGCAGTCGTGCTCCACGATGCCGAAGATGTCGTCCACCCGTTCGAGCTCGCCGTGTTCGACCGGCTGATCGAGCGCGCCGGGGTGATCCAGCTTCCGGTGGTCCCGCTGGTCGATCCGCGCTCGCGCTGGATCAGTGGTCATTATTGCGATGAATTCGCCGAATCGCACGGCAAGGAAATGGTCGTGCGCGAAGCCGTCGGCGCGGCCATCCCGCTTGCCGGGGTCGGTTGCGCGATCAGCCGCCAGTCCTTGTCCCGCCTCGCCGGTCTGCACGCCGGGCGTCCGTTCGCGGGGACCAGCATGACCGAGGATTATGAGCTCGGGCTGCGTCTCGGTGTGCTCGGCACCCGCACCATGTTCGTGCGCATGCCCGCCGCCGCGAACGATCGCGTGGTCGTCGCCAGCCGTGGCCATTTCCCCGCCAGCCTCGACGATGCGGTGCGGCAGAAAGCGCGCTGGATCGGCGGAATCGCGTTCGCCGGCTGGGACCGGCTCGGCTGGCACGGCGGGCTCGGCGAGCGCTGGATGCGGATGCGCGACCGTCGCGGCCCGCTCGCCGCTCTGCTGATGGCTGCGGGCTATCTCGCCGCTTTCCTGTGGGGCCAGCTATGGCTCGCCAGCCTGCTCGGCGCGCCAAAGCCCGCGCCGCTGTCGCCGGGCCTGATCGCCTTGCTCAGCATCAACGCCGTGCTGTTCGCGTGGCGCGTGGTGATGCGCATTGCCTTCACCACCTCGGCTTATGGCTGGCGCGAAGGGCTGGTCGCGATCCCGCGCCTGTTCGTCGGCAATCTCATCGCCGTGCTCGCCGCGCGCCGTGCGCTCGCGGTCCACGCCTCGGGCGGTGCGCGCCAGTGGGACAAGACCCGCCACATCTTCCCCAGCGAGCTTCCCGGATCATGAGCGCCTCGGTCCGCTTTCTCGGCATTGCGCTGGTCGGCTGGGTCGGCTTGCGCGTCGCGTCGCTCGGGCTGATCCCCGGCGCGGAGGCGCTGACGTTGATCCCCGGCTTTACCCCGGCACCGCAGATCGCCGCCTACCAACCGCCCCCGCCCGAGCCGCCGCTCGACCTCGCGCCGACGTCCGATCCGATCACCACTCCGGCGATCGCCGTCGGGCCGCTCGTCCTCGCCGCTTTGCCGTCATCGCCGATGATCGATCGATCCGCCCCGCGCCCGCGCCGCGCGTCGGCGTTCGCCAGCCTCGCGCCCGAGCCCGCGCCCTTGTGGTTCGCGCCGATCCCGCAGCTCGACGAATGGCCTTTGTCGCGGATCGCTTCGTCGTCGCGCCAGGATCGCCGCAGCCCCGCCGCGAGCGTGACCCCCGGGGGCGCGCTCGCCTCCGCCCGGTTCGACCGCCTTTCGCTGACCACCTGGGCGCTGCTGCGCCAGGTCCGTCGCGGGACGCCGATCGGCCCGACCGGGCTCGCGCCGGGCGGGACCCTGGGCGGAAGCCAGACCGGCGCTCGGCTGACCTATGCCTATAACCGC
>JANPMU010000201.1:0-13268 GCA_031427095.1 Sphingomonas sp. | reverse complement strand
GTTCCGCGGCCCGGCCCCGCCCCCCCCCCCCGCCCCCCAACCTGGTTATCCTAGGGGAGGCGGGGGGGGGCGGGGGGCCGGTGCCGCTTCAGCGAAACTGAACAGACGCTAGCGATGCGAACGGCAGGCTGACGTGATCGGCATCGCGCGCTAGCCCCGGGTCACGCTTTGGGGCAAAGCCGCGCGGGACAGGAGAACCCCATGCCCGACGAACATGTGATCAGCGGAACGAGCGCAACCCGCCGACCCAAAACCCCGACGACGATGATCGGCAATCACAAGCTGAGCGCGGGCACGCTGATGATGGGGCATGGCTTTGATCCGGCGCTGTCGGAAGGTTCGCTCAAGCCGCCGATCTTCCTCACCTCGACTTTCGTGTTCGAGAATGCGGCGGCCGGAAAACGCTTTTTCGAAGGGGTCACCGGCAAGCGTCCGGGCGGCGCCGAGGGGCTGATCTATTCACGCTTCAACGGACCCAATCAGGAGATTCTCGAGGACCGGTTGAAGCTGTGGGAAGGTGGCGAAGCGGCGCTGAGCTTTTCGAGCGGGATGTCGGCGATCGCGACGCTGCTGCTGACCTTTGTCGAACCGGGCGACGTGATCGTCCATTCTGGCCCGCTTTATGCCGCGACCGAGACATTGATCAACAAGATCCTCGGGCGATTCGGGGTCAGCTGGGTCGATTTTCCGGCGGGCGCGACCCGCGAGGAAATCGACGCAGTCATCGCCCGCGCCAAGGCCAAGGGGCGGGTGTCGCTGATTTTCCTGGAAAGCCCGGCCAACCCGACCAATGCATTGGTCGATGTGGAAGCGGTGAGCGCGGCGCGCGACGCGGCGTTCGAGGGCGACGCCAAGCCCCCGATCGCGATCGACAATACCTTCCTCGGGCCGTTGTGGGCCAAGCCGATCGACCAGGGCGCCGACCTCACCGTCTATAGCCTGACCAAATATGCCGGCGGACATAGCGATCTGGTGGCGGGCGGGCTGGTCGGATCGAAGGCGCTGATCGACAAGATCCGGATGATGCGCAACACGATCGGCACGATCTGCGACCCGAACACCGCCTGGATGCTGCTGCGCAGCCTCGAGACACTCGAGCTGCGGATGACCCGCGCGGGCGAAAATGCCGCCAAGGTGTGTGCCTTCCTGCGCGGCCACCCCAAGGTCGAGACTGTCGGCTATCTCGGCTTTCTAAAAGAGGGTTCGCGCCAGGCCGACATCTTCAATCGCCACTGCACCGGGGCCGGATCGACCTTCTCGCTTTACCTCAAGGGCGGCGAGCGCGAAGCCTTCGCCTTCCTCGACGCGCTGCAGATTGCGCATCTGGCGGTCAGCCTGGGAGGGACCGAGACGCTGGCCAGCGCGCCAGCGGCGATGACCCATTTGTCGGTCCCTGACGAGCGCAAGCAGGCGCTCGGGATCACCGACAATCTGGTGCGGATTTCGATCGGGGTCGAAAATGCCGACGATCTGATCGCGGACTTCGCGAACGCCCTGGACGCGGTCTAGGGGCTATATCGCGACCGTCCCCCGGACGGCCCCGATCTAGCCCCAGTCCTCGATCCGCCAGCCGCGCCGCGCGGCAAGTCTGGCCAGCCGGGCGTGCGGATTGACCGCGACCGGCTCGTCCGACCAGAGCAATACCGGCGCGTCCGACGCGTGGTCCGAATAGAAACGCACGTGGGCGCGCTCCAGCCCTTCGCGATCGAGCCAGTCGGTGATCATCCGCAGCTTGGCATCGGCGTAGCAGTTTTCGCCGTCGATCCGTGACCAGATGCGCGCGTCGAGGCCGATCAGGCTGTTGGTGCCGATCACGTCGTCGAACCCGAGCCGCTGAGCAATCGCCGCCGCATACAGGCGGTAGGAGGCGGTCGCCATGACGATCCGCCGACCCTCGGCCTTGTCGCGGGCGATCGCTGCGCGCGCGCCGGGGCGGATGTTGGTCGCGAGGGTCGATTCGGCGAAGCTTTCGACCAATGGCGCGAGATCGCGCGGGTCGATCGAGCGACCGAGCAGAAGCGCGTGGTTGATTTCCTTGAGGGTCCCGCGGTCGATCAATTTCAAAACATAAAACAGCATCGACAGAGCAACGACGGGCAAGAATATGAGCCGCCATGGCGCCCGGCGAAGCGCACAATGCAGCAGGAACGGGGTGTAGGTCGCGCGGCGGGTGACGGTGCGGTCCATGTCGTAGATTGCAAGATCGGTCATGCGCGGCCGTCGAGAATGGCTTCGACCAGCGCATGGTCGGCGGGCTTGTCGATATCGACTGCGGCGAGCGGATTGGCCATCTCGATCGCGCGGATCGTCAGGCCGAGCCGTTTCGAAAGCGCCGCGAGGGTCTGATCGAGCGAGCGCAATCCGAGCACCGCACCGAGGAAGACGGGCGGGCCAAGCGCGGCCAGCATCCGCCAATTCTTTTTTCGATCCTGTTCGACGCTGCGCCACAGCGCAATCGCCCGCGCCGCGCGAGGCGAACCCAAGGCAAACAGATTGGCGCCGCTATAGGCGCCCCCGCGAAAACGGATCCAGGTCCGCCTGGTCGAGGGCAGCCGCGCCATCAGCAGCGCGCGCTCGACCAGCCCGATGGCGACGTCCGCGCCAGCCGCCCGCGTGGCGAAATCATGGATCATCGCCTGGTCGAGCAGGGCATGATCGGCGGTGGTGACAAGCAACGGCCAGCGCGTCGCCGGATCGGCGCAGATCGCTTCAAGCGTTGCCGCGATGGTCGCACCCGATCGCTCGACACTCAGCCGCGAGTCGACCGGGAGCAGCGCGGCGATCCGGTCGGGTGATTGGGCGAGGACGCGCACGCTGGCGATGTCCGGGCTGGCCAGCAGGGCCTGCACCGGTCGACGAACCATCGGCTCACCCGCAACCGGAATCAGCGCCTTGAGGTCGGTGCCATGGCTTTGCGCGAACGGGTCCTTGCCCGGGCGCGAGCCCGCCAGGACCAGCGCTGTCCAGCCGGTCATGCCAGCCAGGACGTGACGGGCCGGTCACGGTCGCGGCGGGCATTGGCCTGCGCCAGCCGCACGGCGTGAAAGATCAGGGAAATCATGGTCCACAGCGCGACCGTCTGCAGTCCGACATCCGGTCGCCCGGCGATCAGTCCGGCGATGAGGATGATCATGTTCGGATTGCGCCGCGCGGTGACCAGCCGGAACGTGCTGTCGACCCGCTGCCAGACATGGATGGGCATCCCGAAGCGCCGTGCGAAAATGCGTTCGATGACGCGCTGCGCACCATCGCCGCCGATGATCGCGGCGAGCAGCATCGCCGACAACACCGGCTCGATCGGGGTTCCGTAGGCGCTCAGTCCCTCCGCCCACGCCCACCACCACAAGGGCGGGTGGATCAGGTTTATGCCATGATCGAGGATATGGCCCCATCTGGACGAGGTCCCGGTGCACCGCGCAAGCTTTCCACCAACCGTATCGAGCACCATGAACGCGAAACCGGCGACCACCCCCGGCCAATAATGACCCTGCCAGAATAGCCCGGTGGCAAGGAGGCAGAGCAAGGCACCGACCGCTGTGACCCTATTCGGCATCAGCCCGACATTGGCCGCCCAGCGCGTGAGATAGAAGGCCGGCCGCCGCCACACATACAGCGTCAGCGCATCGGTCACGCCCGTGTCGGCGGCGTCAAACGCGGCCCGCTCGACCGGCCCCGTGTCAGCAGCGTCGAGCGGCAGGACGAACAAGCGATCGCGCGTGCGCAGCGGGTGATGGGTCAGCCGGGCGGTCTCCGCCTCAAGCGTTTCAAGGCCGTTGTCGGTCCACACCGCCTTGTCGCGCATCGCGCGGAGGATCGCGTCCGCGGGAAATGCCGTCGGCACATGCGCGAGGACCGGTCGACCATCGAGAGTGAGGACAGTGCCGGGGCGCGCCGCCATCGCCTTCAGCCAGACCGGATCCCACGCAAAATCAAGGTCGGCAAGGATCGCCGAATGCCCCTCGACCAAAGCGGGAGCGCTGACCAATTGCGCTTCGGTCGCAAGCCGCTCGGCGCGCTCGGCAGCGCCGAGCCCGTACAGCCGCGCCGGATTGGACCCGACGGCGACGAACAATGGCTGCGGGTGGCCGGTGGCGGTTTTCAACATGACTGTCGCTCTAAACCGCTTAAGTTCGGCAAGAAAATGGCGAAGGCAAGCGCGCACTTGCCGGTCGCGCCGATTTCGCGCAGTCTGCGCCACGCATGGCCGCCTCCGACCTCCCTTCCGAAACGATCGAAGAGGGCAACGTCTTTCGCTGCACGGGGTCACTGACGATCGCCCGCGCGGCGTCGACCGCGCGCGAAATCGATAATGCGCCTGATCCGCTGAACATCGATTTATCAGGGGTCGAGCGAATGGATACGGTCGGCGCGTGGCTGATCTATCGTTCGATCCGGGATCGCGGAGCCACGGTGCATGGAGCATCGCCCGAAGCGCAAAGCCTGCTCGATCAGGTGGCCGATGCCGACCGGCCGGCCAAGGTCAGGCCCGACCGCCGTCCGGCGATGACCCGAACACTCGACGAGCTTGGCGGATGGGTCAGCGAAGTCGGACAGACGTTTTACGGCCTGCTCGGCTTTCTTGGCGCGACGCTGATCGGGTTCGCGAATGTCATCCGCCGACCCAAGCGCTTCCGCCTCAATGCGGTGGTCCAGCGGTTCGACGTGGTCGGGGTTCGCGCGCTGGGGATCATCGGATTGATGACCTTCCTGATCGGCGTGGTGATCGGTCAGCAGGGCGCGGTCCAGCTCCGCCAGTTTGGCGCGGAGATTTACACGATTAATTTGATCGGTCGGCTGACGGTGCGCGAACTGGGTCCGCTGATGACCGCGATCATGGTCGCGGGCAGGTCGGGTTCGGCGTTCGCAGCGCAGATCGGGACGATGAAGATCACCGAGGAGATCGACGCAATGCGGACGATCGGCGTGTCGCCGATCGAGGCGCTGGTGATCCCGCGGATGCTCGCATCGGTGATCATGATGCCGCTGCTGGCGTTTTACGCGATGATCATGTCGATCGTCGGCGGCGGGATATTTTGCTGGGTCGCGCTGGGCATTCCTCCGCTGACCTTCATTCAGCGAATCCAGGAGGTGGTGCCGATCACCGATCTGTGGGTCGGACTGATCAAGGCGCCGGTGTTCGGGTTCATCATCGCGCTCGCCGGCTGCTTCCAGGGAATGCTGGTCGAGGGCAATTCGGAGGAAGTCGGCATCCGCACGACCAACGCCGTCGTCCAGTCGATCTTCATGGTGATCGTCCTCGACGCGGTGTTCGCGGTATTCTTCAGCTCGGTAGGGTGGGGATGAACGACGCCGAGCCGATCATCACGGTCCGCGGGCTGGACAATCATTTCGGCGAACAAATCATCCACAAGGATCTCAACCTCGACGTCCGCCGCGGCGAGATCCTTGGCGTGGTCGGCGGTTCGGGGACCGGCAAATCGGTGCTGATGCGATCGATCATCGGCCTGCAGACCCCCGCCGCGGGCGAGATCGAAGTCCTCGGCGAGAATATGATCGGGCGCAGCGAGGGCGAGGCCAAGAATATCCGCCGCCGCTGGGGAATCCTGTTCCAGAACGGGGCTTTGTTTTCGACCCTGACCGTGGCCGAGAATGTCGAGGTACCGATTCGCGAATATTTTCCGTTCATCAAACAGCCGTTGCTCGACGAGATCGCGTCGTTCAAGATTGCGATGAGCGGGCTCCCGGCCGATGCCGGCCCGAAATTTCCGTCCGAGCTGTCGGGGGGAATGCGCAAGCGCGCCGGACTGGCGCGCGCGCTGGCGCTCGATCCCGAGCTATTGTTTCTCGACGAGCCGACGGCGGGGCTCGACCCGATCGGCGCGGCGACGTTCGACGAGCTGATCCAATCGCTCCAGAAGCGGCTCGACCTGACCGTGTTCCTGATTACCCATGATCTCGACACTCTCTACGCGATCTGCGACCGGGTCGCGGTGTTGGCCGACCAAAGGGTGATCGCGATCGGGACGATTGCGGAATTGCTCGCAATGGACCATCCTTGGATTCAAGAATATTTTAACGGGCCGCGCGGACGCGCTGCGGCGAGCAGTATCGAGGGACGAAATTCTTGAGTGGCAGCATCCATAGCCTGAGCGGCGAGAGCGCCGCCTGATGGAAACCCGATCGAACCATGTCATGGTCGGTGCGGTGGTGCTGATATTGCTCGCCTCGCTATTGTTCTTCGCGGTGTGGCTGGCGGGACTGTCGGGCAAGACCACGCGTTGCTTCGACATTTATTTCACCCAGGCCGTCGGCGGACTCAACAAGGGATCCGGCGTCAGTTTCTCGGGCGTCCCCGTCGGCCAGATCGAAAAGATCTCATTACTCCCCGACCGGCCCGAATTCGTATGGGTGCGGATCTCGGTCGATGAAGCGACGCCGGTGCTTCAGGGCACCACCGCGCAGATCAAGGGCGTCGGCTTCACCGGGGTCAGCGAAATCCAGCTTGATGGTGCGGTCAAGGGCGGCAAGCCGCTGACCCAATTAGGACCGCAGGGCTGTCCGGTCGTCCCCTCGACCTCGGGCGGACTTGGGGCGTTGCTGAACAGCGCGCCCGAGTTGATCGACCGGATTCAGCGGCTGACCGAACGGCTGACCGAATTGCTCAGCGACAAAAACCAGAATTCCATCGCCGACATCCTGGAGAATATCAACACGACCACCCGTGTGCTGGCCGAGCGCGCGCCCGACCTGGCCGACGCGATCGGCGATGCGCGGATCGCGGCGCGTAATGCCGGCATCGCCGCCCAGCGCGTCGGAATCCTCGCCGACAACACCAGCCGACTGGTCAATGAGCAGGGCAAGCCCGCCGCCGAGGATTTGCGCAAGGCGATCGGCGCGGTCCAGCACGCGGCTGAAACTCTCGATTCGGTCGTCGCCGACGCCCAACCGGGCATCCAGAATTTTTCGAAGAGCACGCTTCCCGAGGCCAATCGGCTGGTGCGCGACCTGCGTGACCTGACCGTATCGCTCAGCCAATTCTCCGATCGCCTTAACAATGACGGCGCGCTGGGCGTGCTCGGCGCCGAGAAACTGCCCGACTACAAGCCTGGAAAGACGAAATGATGCGCCTGTCCCGCCCCCTGATCGTCGCCGCATTGGCTTTGTCGCTGACCGCCTGCTTCGGCGGCAAGAAGGTGCCCCCGACCTTGCTCACCCTGACCAGCGTCGCGCCGCTGCCCGCCAGCATCGCGCGCACCGCCGCAGCGGGCGAGGCGCTCACCATCGACGTGCCGGTCATCTCCAAGGAATTGAACACGACGCGCGTCCCTGCGCTCGTCGGGCCGACCGCAGTAGCCTACATCGAAGGCCTGCAGTGGGTCGAAAGCCCCGACAAATTGTTCCAGGACCTGCTTCAGGAAACCGTCACCCGTACCACCAACCGCGTGGTCCTCGACCCGCGCCAGGCGTCGCTCGATCCCGGCGTATCGCTCTCGGGCACACTGACCCGCTTTGGCTATGACACCGCCACTGGCGCGGTCGTGGTGCGTTATGACGGCGCGCTGGCGAGCGCGGGGGGCACGCGAGTCGCCACCCGCCGCTTCGAAGCGAGCGTCCCCGCCGACGGCACCGCCGCCACCGTCGGCCCCGCCCTCAACGCTGCGGCCAACCAGGTCGCGACCGAGGTCGCGCGCTGGGTCGGCGGCTGACGATAGCGGTCACTCCGGACTTGATCCGGGGTCTGCCTGCCTTTCTTGCCTTTGCGAGTGAAGGCGGATCCCGGGTCAAGCCCGGGATGACGACCTAAAACGAACCCAGGCTCTTCGACGCCTGTTCGAACACATCCTTGCTGAGACCCGGAGCGGCGACGATCCGCTCAAGTTCGCCGCGCATCAGGGCCGCGCGATCGGGAGCAAAACGCTTCCACCGACCAAACGGCGGGACCAGCCGCGCGGCGGTCTGCGGGTTGATCCGGTCGGCGGCGATGATCATGTCGGCGACAAAGCGGTAGCCGCGCCCCGACGCGTCGTGGAACGCCCATTGGTTCATCGCGAAGCTGGCGACCAATGCGCGCAAGCGGTTGGGGTTGGTCATGGTGAAGTCGGCATGTCGGGCAAGCGCTTCGACCGCGACAGCGGTGTCACCGCGCTGCGCCGCCGCCTGGAGCCCGAACCATTTGTCGAGGACCAAAGCGTCGTTCTGGAAGCGATCGTAGAAGGCGTCGAACGCGGCGGCGCGCTGCGGAGCGTCCAGCGAGGCGAGGATCGCGAGCGCGCCCTGCCGATCGGTCATATTATCGGCGGTGTCATATTGCGCCTTGGCCAGTGCCGCGCCGCGCGCCGGGTCGGCGGCGGCGATCAGCCCGAGCGCAATCGCGCGCAGGCGGCGCAGACCCTTGGCAGCCGGACTGAGGTCGTCGCCGGACAGGGCGACGGTTTCCAATGTGGTCGCCAGTACCGGGGCCAGCGCCAGGCCGATGGCGGCGCGCAGAGTATCGCGGGCGAAATGGATGGCGTCGGGATCGACCACAGCGAGGCGGTCGCCGATCAGGCTTTCGGAGGGCAGCAATATGGCTTCGGCCTTGAATGCCGGGTCGAGGTCGTCGGACCGCAGCGTGCTTCCAACCGCGGCGATTACGGGTGTGAAATCAATCGCCTGGCCCCCCGCGCCAGCAATCAGCGCGGTCAGCATCAGCTCCTGGATCGCTTCGTAGCGGGCGAACGGATCGCGGTCCTGCTCCGCCAGCCGTTCGAGCTCGCCCGCGTGGCGCTCGGCGTCAATCACGACCGGCGCGGAGAAGTTGCGGTTGATCGACAGCAAAACCGGCTCGCCAATGTCTTCGAACAGGATGGAATCGCTGATCTTGTCGAGCAGGATCAGCCGTTCGGACACGATTTCATCGCCGCTGGTCGCGCCGATCAGCGCGGTGCGCAGCGGGATCGGCATGGCCGCCTTGTCGGGCTGGCCAGGGGTCGGCGCGACGCTCTGGGCGAGGTCGAGCCGGGCGGTGCGGGCGACCGGATCATGGGTCAGCCGCGCGCTGACCCGGGGGGTGCCGGCCTGCGAATACCAGATGCGGAAGGCCGACAAATCGACCCCGCTGGCATCCTCCAGCGCGGTGACGAAATCCTCGCACGTCGCGGCGGTGCCGTCGTGGCGGTCGAAGTAAAGGTCGGTCCCGGCGCGAAACCGGTCCGGCCCGAGCATGGTGTGAAACATCCGGATCAATTCCGCGCCCTTGTTATAAACGGTCGCGGTGTAGAAGTTGGAAATCTCGATATAGCTGTCAGGGCGGACCGGGTGGGCCAATGGGCCGCCATCTTCGGGAAACTGGGCGGCGCGCAACAGCCGGACATCCTCGATCCTTTTGACCGCGTGGCTGCCCTGATCGGCCGAAAAGCTCTGGTCGCGAAAGACGGTGAAGCCTTCCTTCAACGACAGCTGGAACCAGTCGCGGCAGGTGACCCGATTGCCCGACCAATTGTGGAAATATTCGTGCGCGACGACCCCGGCGATGGCATCGAAGTCGGCGTCGGTCGCGGTATCCGAATCGGCCAATATGTAGCGCGAATTGAAGATGTTGAGGCCCTTATTCTCCATCGCGCCAAAGTTGAAATCGTCGACCGCGACGATGTTGAACAGATCAAGGTCATATTCGCGGCCGTAAACGCGTTCGTCCCACGCCATCGCCGCCTTGAGGCTGGCCATCGCGTGCGCGGTCTTGGCGAGGTCGGCATCGCGCACCCAGATCGCGAGGTCGACCATGCGCCCCGACATGGTGGTGAAGGCGTCGCGATTGGCGGCGAGGTTGCCGGCGACCAATGCGAACAGATAGCAAGGCTTGGGGAAGGGATCATCCCATTGTGCCCAGTGGCTGGCGCCGTCGCTGCCGCTGGCGACTTTATTGCCATTGGCGAGCAACAGCGGGAAGCGCGTGACATCCGCGCTCATCATTACGGTATAGCGCGACAGCACGTCGGGCCGATCGGGGAAGAAGGTGATCCGGCGGAAGCCCTGCGCTTCACACTGGGTGCACAGCAGCCCGCCCGAGGCGTAGAGGCCAATCAGCTTCGAATTGGCCGCCGGGGCGAGGGTGATCCGGGTTTCGATGGTGGCGCGGTCGCCCGCGATCTCGACCAGCAGAGCAGAGCCGTCCATCGACCAGCGCGCCTCACCGCCGTCGAGCGTGACCGAAAGCGGAGTGAGCTCGTCGCCGTCGAGCCGCAGCGGACGGTCGTGGCGTCCGTTGCGGCTGACCGTCAGCGTCGCGCGAACCGTCGTGCGGTCGGGATCGAGCGCGAAATCAAGCGCGATGTCGGGCACCAGCCAGTCGGGGGGGCGATAATCCTCGCGGCGGGTTTCGGTGTGGAGCGGAAGAGGCTCAGCGATTGCGGTTCGGGCGTCGGACATTGCGCGGGTCTAAGCGGGGTCGGGCGCCGTGCCAAGCTTTCGACGTCCGGTCAGGGCGAAGACCATTCCGACGAGCGCAAGCAGCGCCCCGATCGCCGCGAGCGGGGTCCAGAGATAATCCTCGAACAGGGTCGACAAGCTCATCGCGATGATCGGAACGAGCACGCCCGAATAAGCCGCGCGCGCCGGGCCGATCGCGCGCACCAGCGGGATATAGACGCTGAAGGCGAGCGCCGACGCGACCAGAGAGAGATACAGGAGGCCCGCGACATAGCCGGGCCGCGGGTCGAACACGGGTGGCCCGGCGAGCAGCCATGCGAGCAGAACGTCGATCACCGCGCCGATCGCCATCGCCCAGGCAAGCATCGCCGACAGCGGAACCCGGCTTGCCGCGCGGGTCGCCTGGAGGACGTTGGCGACGCTGGCCGAGAGCAGCCCGACAAGGGTCAGCCCGAGCCCGGCCACCACATCCCCAGCGCCCGAGGGATCAGCGCGCAATTCGTGGATGAACAACAAAGCCACCCCGAGGATCGCCGGGATCGAGCAGAGAATGAAGCGGCGCCCCGGACGCTGCCCAAGCCAGACCCAGGCGAGCAGTGCGTTGGGGATCAGCAGCAAGGCGAACACCGTCGCCACCAGCCCCGAGGTGATGTGGCGTTCGGCAAGATAGACCGCGTTGAAGTTGAGGCAGAACTGACTGATCCCGAACAGCAAGGCGATCTTCCACGCGCCGGGCGGAAGCCTGAGCGAAACGCGCTGGAACCGGGCGACCAGCGCCATCGCCGCCGCAGCGATGATGAAGCGATAGGCGACCGACCATTGCGCCGGAACCACCCCCAACTGGTCGCGGATAATGATCCAGGTCGATCCCCAGATCGCGGTGACGATGAAGAACGAAAGGATCAACGTGCCGCGCGCCATCGGGGCTTGCGATATTCGGGTCATCCGCGACGGGTCACAAGCCACGGATCGCCGCGGCGAGCGCGTCGACTGCAGCCATGTCCTGGTCCCAGCTGGTGACGAGGCGGATTTCGCCCGGCGCCCAATCGTAGAAGTCGAACCCTTGGCCGCGCAATTGCGCGGCTTCGTCGGGGGTCGCACGGACGAACACTTCATTGGCCTCGACGGCATGGACGAGGCGCGCCCCCGCCGCAGCGGCGAGGGTCGCTGCGGCGCGGTTGGCGGCGCGGGCGTTGGTCAGCCACAGATCGCCGTCGAGCATCGCCAGCAATTGCGCCGCGAGGTAGCGGCCTTTCGACAGCAGATGGCCGGCGCGCTTGCGGCGAATCAGCGTGTCGGCGACAAGTTCGGGCTTGAACAGAATCAGCGCCTCGGCATTCATCCCGCCATTTTTGACGAAGCCGAAGCTCAAGGCATCGACCCCCGCCCGCCAGGTCGTGTCGGCGGGGCTTTCGCCGGTGGTGGCAAGCGCATTGGCGAAGCGGGCGCCGTCCATGTGGACGCCGAGATGGCGCGCGCGGGCCATCTCGCCGAGCGCGGCGACTTCGCTGGCGCTGTACACCAGGCCATATTCGGTCGCATTGGTGATCGACAAAGCGCGTGGCTGAACCTGGTGGACATCGGCCCGGACCCGGTCGCAGGCGGCAGCGACGGCGTCGGGCGATAGCTTGGCACCCCGCCCCTCGAGCAAAGTGAGCTTGGCGCCGTGGGTATAAAAGCCCGGCGCTCCCGCCTCGTCAATTTCGATATGCGCGTCGCGGTGGCACAGGATGGCGCCATGCGGCGGGCACAAAGCGGCGAGCGCGAGACAATTGGCGGCGGTCCCGGTCGACACCCACAAAGCGGTCACGCGGGTTTCGAACAGGTCGGAGAAAGCGGCGTCGAGCTTCTGACTCAGCGCGTCGCCGTCATAGGCGGTGTCGAGCCGGTTGGCGGCGAGAATCGCGTCGATCACCGCCGGACAGGCGGGCGCGGCATTGTCGGAGAAAAAGCGCATCGATCACGCGAATGGCGGTGACTGGGCGCGGGGTCAATCAACCAAAGCGGACCCCGGCGCCGTTCGCCGCGAAACCAAGCAAATCATGCAACGGTTGGCACGCTCCGGCGCGGGGCAGGCATGGAGCCGGAAAAATGGTGCTGCCGGTGAGGATTGAACTCACGACCTCAGCCTTACCAAGGATGCGCTCTACCACTGAGCTACGGCAGCATGCCAAGCGCCCGCAGAGTGCGGCGACGGACGCGGCGCCTATGACCGGTCGGGCTTGGCGATGTCAAGGCGGGTTGCCGTCCGCGCCGCCACGCGGCAAGGATTGGCGACCATGGCCGACCCCAGCAAACAGCGCGACGAGCGGCTCGCCGCGGCGCTCCGCGACAACCTCAAGCGGCGCAAGGCGCAGGCGCGCGAGCAGCGAGCGGAACCCCCGCCCCCACCGCCCGAAGACAATTAGATCGGCGCGCAGGCCGCTTCGAGCCAGACGCGGTCTGCGGCGTCGAGCTGGGGGCCGATGATCTCGACGACATCGGAATGATAGGCATTGAGCCAGGCGATTTCGCTATCGGTCATGAGGTCGCGATCGACCAGCCGCCGATCGATCGGGGCGAAAGTCAGGGTTTCGAAACCGAGCATCGGTTTTTCCGCGCCGGGGACCTCGCGCTCGACCACCAGCACCAGATTCTCGATCCGGATGCCATAAGCGCCGGCCTTGTAATAGCCGGGCTCGTTGCTGAGGATCATCCCGGCGGCGAGCGGCTCGTCACCACCGCCCTGTCCGCTTCCGACCGGGGCAATGCGCTGTGGTCCTTCATGGACCGAGAGGAAGCTGCCGACGCCGTGGCCGGTGCCGTGGGCGTAATCGAGCCCGGCTTCCCATAAGGGACGGCGGGCGAAGCTGTCGAGCTGGCTGCCGCGGGTGCCCCTCGGGAAGCGCGCGGTGGCGAGC
>JANPMU010000200.1:0-1837 GCA_031427095.1 Sphingomonas sp. | reverse complement strand
TGGTAGCCGGTCGAGAAGACCATCGCATGGTCCATCGCGTAAAAGTCCCTGAGGGCGTCCTCGCAGTCCTTGTGGCCCTGATAGGTGCCGTTGAGCACCCGGCTGCCGGTGGTGCCCGAGCCGAACTCGTCGAGCGCCTGCTTGCCCGCCGCGATCACGTCCGGATCGAACGTCATGCCCATGTAATTATAGGTGCCGAGCAGGATCGTGCGCTTGCCGTTGCAAAACGCGACGGTCGGCGATTCGACGCGTTCCATCACCAGCCCGAACGGATCGGTCAGCCCGGTCGACAGGAGCGCCTCGCGCAGGGCAATGACCGGGTCGAATTTCGCGAGCAGATCGTTCACCTGTCGGCGCTCAATGTCTCGACGCTGTCGACCAATTGCCCGACGGTTTCGATCTCGGCCTGCATGTTCATGGTGATCAGCACATCAAACTCGTCCTCGACCGAAGCGACAAAGTCGAGCACGGTCAGGCTGTCCCATTCCAGGTCCTGGGCGAAGCGCGTCGCGTCGCTGACCTTCAGGTCCTTCTTGTTCAATGGCTCGATGAGCGCCAATACTCTGGCCAGGCTTTGATCGCGGTCGGTCATGGGCTTTTCGGTTTCCTAGTGACGGTGGCTGGCTGTGGCAATGCAATGGGGCGCAAAAACGGCGGCGCGGCGGAGGGGGAGTGAAGCATTGGTAGCGACCCAGGACAGACGATTTGCCGACGATGCGGTGCAAGCGGTGCGGACCGCGGTGCAGATGCAATATCAGCTTTCCGCCATGGCCGACCAGAAAGCCGGGCTGCTGATGGGGGCGAGCTTTGTCGTGTTCACCATCGCGATGGCCCAGGCGATAGCGCGCGGCGGCGAGCTTCCGCTGGCGATGCTGCTGCTGGGGGCGGCGGCATTCCTGTCGGCGATCTGCGCCGCCGTCGCAGTCATGCCGACGTTCGGCGGCGGCCCGAACGAGCGGCGCAATCTGATGTTCTTCGGCGGCTTCGACGACATGGACGAGGATTCCTATGTCGCGGCGATGCTCGACAAGCTTGGCAGTCAGGAAGCGATGCTGGCGATGATGGCGCGCGACGTGTTCCAGAACGGACAGGTGCTCGTCCGCAAGAAATATCGGTTGCTGCGGCTGGCCTATCTGCTGTTCATAAGCGGCCTGATCGCCAGCCTGGTCGCGTTCATCGCGGCGGGCATCCGCTGACCCGGGGGACACGAGCATGACCGAGACGATTCGACCCAAGCCCGGCGACCCGGACTATGTGTTTCCCAAAGAGGTCCACAACCTCCTGATCGCGGCTAATACGACCAACATCACTCTGTCGGGGATGGCCGATACCAAGGCGTCGATCCTGATGGGCGCGAGCTTCGTCGTGTTCTCGATGTCGATCGGCGATATTGCCGATGGCAAGGCGTCGCTGCCGCTGCTGGTGCTGACCCTGTTCTCGTTCGTGGCGACGGTGTTCGGGGTGCTGACCGTGCGGCCCAACCGGATGAAGGCGAAACCGATCCCGATCGAACAGGCCAACATCCTGTTCTTCGGCAGCTACACCAATGTCCCGCGCGACGATTATGTCGATGCGGTGATCGAGGTGCTGACGTCGGAGGAGGAGACCTACCGGCGGCTGGCGGCCGATTTATACGATCATGGCAAGCTGCTGCGCGACGACAAATATCGCTGGCTCTACTACAGCTTCACCGCCTTCCTGGTCGGGATGGTCGCGACGGCGGCGGCGGTGGTGATCCAGCTGCTGAGCTAGAGTCTGGTTCAGTCAGTAAATGGGGAAACGATCGTTGGAAGGAAATAGTGTCATTCGATGGAAAAGGATATTATGCCTATTTACC
>JANPMU010000199.1:0-1671 GCA_031427095.1 Sphingomonas sp. | reverse complement strand
ACCCACGCCGGCGGCCGCCGCCTGGCCAAGCGCGATCTGGCGCCGACTCTCGCCGCGCTGCGCGCCGCAGGGGTCGATGGCGAAAAATTACGCGAATCGCTGCTTCAGGGTCAGCTTCCGATTGGCTTCGCGCTGACAGGGTAGTAAAGCGACGTCATGACCATCCTTCTCATTATCCTGCTGGTCGCCGCCATGGCCGCGACCTTTTATGTCCTCGTCCGCGGAGTCATTGCGATGGCCTCGGGCAAGGACCTCGACGGCGCGGCGCAACAAGGCTGGATGCGCAAACGCATCATGTTTCAGGCGGTCGCGATCATCGTCGTGATCCTCATCCTGATGCTCGCCAGCGGCGGGCGGAGCTAGGCTCTGGTCCGTCTCAACAAGATTTACACCCGCACCGGTGACGGCGGCAGCGCCGGGCTGGTCGATGGCTCGCGCGTGTCCAAGGCGTCGCCGAGGATGGCCGCGATCGGCGAGGTCGATGAGGCCAATTGCGCGATCGGCATGGCAATCGCGCTGCTTCCAGATAAAAACGGGGTTGAACCCGGCCAGACCGCGCTCGCTCTGACCCGCATCCAGAACGAGATGTTCGATTGCGGTGCCGACATCGCTACGCCGGGCGGCGGCGATGCCTCGACCAGCGACTATGCGCTGCGGATCATCGAGCGCCAGGTCACCCGGCTCGAGGAGGAAATCGACGGCATGAATACCTCGCTTTCGCCGCTGACCAGCTTCATCCTCCCCGGCGGCTCGCCCGCGGTCGCCGCGCTCCACCTCGCCCGCGCCGTCGTCCGCCGGGCCGAGCGCGCCACCGTCGCCCTCGCCGCAACCGAGCGCGTCAATCCGCATGCCTTGGCCTATTTGAACCGGCTGTCGGACCACCTCTTCGTCGCCGCGCGTTCGGTCGCGGCAGCAGAAACAGGTGACGTGCTTTGGCAGCCCGGCGCCACGAGAGAGAATTAGAACGACGCCGACGCGACGATCCGGCCCGCCCCCGACGCCGCGCCCCCTTGATCGCCGTCAATCAAGTCAATACCATGCCGCGGGTGACGTCACCGGTGGACCCGGCGGGCCTTCACCCGGCCTGATTCTGGAGCGGGCCGCCTAGTCAGCGGAAAGGACAATCGAATTGGACCTGGCATTGCACCAAGTTTCCGTCATGGACGTCGATCCTCTCACTTTGATCGACCTGGCGGCCGATGCGGGATGTGACGGCGTTTGCGTGTTCGTCAATACGCCCCTGCTGCCTTCCGAAGACGGACAGATCGACCTTGGCTTCCCGCTGGTTACCCGGGAACTGGTCCCCGCGTTCAAGCAGCGGCTGGCCGAGCGCAATATCGGCGTGGGCAATGTCGAATTCTTTCCGGTGACCGAGGCGCTGAACCTCGACGACTACCGTGCAGGCCTGCAGATCGGCCAGGACATCGGCGCATCGCGGATCGTGACCCATATTCACGATGGAAATTTCGACCGGGCTGCGGCCAATCTCAATGCGCTCGGCAAGCTCGCCGCCGAATACGGCCTCACTGCCTGCCTGGAGTTCACGCCGCTATTTCCGGCCTGCGCGTCGATCCACGACGCGGTTCGGATCATCAAGGCTTCCGGTTCCGACAACGTGCGCATCGGCGTCGACGCGCTTCACCTCGAGCGGTCGGGCGGCACGCCTGCGGA